>CAZHIK010000208.1:0-11240 GCA_964532635.1 uncultured Enterobacterales bacterium | reverse complement strand
GGGGAGCCCAGCTCCTCGAGGTGATCCCGCACTACCCGACCGGAGCCCTGCTGCCCATCGGTCTCCTCATCGGGGGTCACCAACAGCACCAGCCGGCGACTGGGCGCCAGCCCCGCCTCCTTCATCAGACGCAGCGCCTCGAGGGCCATCACCACGCAGCCTTTGTTGTCCAGCGCCCCCCGCCCCCAGACGAAGCCGTCTGCGATGACGCCCCCGAAGGGCGGGTGGGTCCAGCGCTCGGGCTCCGCCACGGGCACCACATCGACGTGGTCCAGGAAGAGCACCGGCGGTCGCTCGTCCTCGGCGGGCACGAAGACCGCCAGGCTGCCCCCGGGCAGTACCCGATGGTCGAGCTCCAGAGGAACGAGCCAGCGCTCCCGCAGGTAGGCCACCCAGGCGGCCTCGCCATCGGTGGTGGGCCATGCCTCCTGGCCCGGGGGGATGGAGGTGTCGATGGCCAGGTAGCCAGCCAGCCCCTCGGCCACCCGCTGGGCATCCACCTCGACCGGCCCCACCGAGCAAGGAGGCGGCGCCCAGGCTGGACCGCGGGCACCCCAGGCGAGGAGCGCGACAGCGGCCAGGACCACGAAGAGCGACACAGCGAAGAAGACGAGCCAGCTCATGCCGGCATCGTCCTCCGTCCCAGGCCTGGGCGCAAGCTCGATCTGAAGGTGAGCAGCAATGTAGGGGCGGGGTTTACCCCCGCCCGAGAGGCCGGTCGCTGCCGGGAAGGGATAAACCCCTCCCCTACGCCAGCTGACAGCTCCCAGAGAGAGGTCCCATGCGCTCCCAGCTCCTGCTCCTGTCCCTCTTGGCCTGCGGCTGCCAGCCCACCACCGAGATCTCCTGGCTGAGCGGCTTCGGCTTCGAGTGGACCGGCTTCAACCACCGCGTCTCCTACCTGCACTGGGATGTGGTCGACAGCGGCCTGGACATGGCCGTCATCGGCGGCGCGTCCTCCACGGCCTACGTGCCCGAGCTGCCCGATGGCTGCGAACCCGAGCTGTGCGACGAGCTGCCCTTCGAGGACAGCACCACCATCGACTTCGCCTGGGGGCGCACCACCACGGGCCTGGCCACCGGGAGCGCCGAAGCCACGGTGATCGCGACCTCCACCGGGGGCTCCACCGCCCTCGAGATCCCCCTCGACGGCAAGGGCCAGGGCGCGGCAGCCGTGCTGCTGCAGGCCGTGATCCTCGACACCGACCACGAGCTGTCCGGGGGGCCCAACTGCTTCATCCCGAGCCTCGGCTGGCACCCACGCCGCATCGCCCTGGCCCTGGTGGACCCCCAGCTGGCCGACGACGGGCGCAGCGTGAGCGTCGCCCTCGAGGGCAGCTTCGAGGCGGGGCTAAGCTTCGAGGAGTACCGCGCATGCCAGGACGAGGTGGCGGATCAGGCCCAGGTACCCATCACGGTACGTGCGCTCGCCGTCGCCACCCCCGATGGCATCGAGCAGCACGACGTGGCACACGAGCGGTACTATGAGTGGAACGGTAGCCAGTTCGACCCCGACGAGCAGCCCGACCCCGACATGGCCGATCGCCCCCTGGCCCTGAGCTGGGACCAGACCATCGCCGGCTGGAGCGCCCTGGACTTCCACTTCCACGAGGAGGCGACCGACCTGCGAGGCGCCTACCTGCGCAGCCTCTCGGTGGCCCTCGATGCCGACCAGGGCTGGGCCTCGGGCCACGCCACCAACTTCTCCCCCGGCACCCAGCTGTCGGACTTCTCCTACCGCTTCGAGGGCCAGGTCACCGCGGTCCAGGCCGACGGCGAGGTGGAGGCGGGCAACGCCAGCTTCAGCGAGGTCGAGGCCGAGCTGGACGACGACTACCGGCCTGAGATCCACCACGAGGGGTGGAAGTAGGGATCAGTCGCGCAGCTGGACGAGTAGCCCGGCCTCGCGCATCCAGCTGGTGGAGGCGGCCATCCGGCGCTGGAGGTAGGCGACCGCCCGTCGGACGGCGTCGGGCAATGGCTGGCCGAGGGCGAGCTGCGCGGCGATGGACGAGGAGAGGGCGCAGCCGGTGCCGTGCCAGCTGGGTCCCGCCTGGCGCGGGTGGGTCAGCGAGATCCGCTGGCCCGACGGCATCAGCAGGCGGTCCTCGAGGGTGTCGCCCTGGCCGTGGCCGCCCTTGATCAGCAGCGCCACATCGAGCCTCTGGCAGCGCGACCACAGGTCACCGCCAGCATGCTCCAAGGCCTCGAGCTCCGGGAGGTTGGGCGTGATCAGGCTCACCCGGGGCAACAGCGCGTGCAGCAGCGTCTGCAGGGCCGCGGGCGGCAGCAGCGCGGCGCCGCTGGTGGACCGCAGCACCGGGTCGAGGACCACGGGGACGCGTCGGTCGAGCCCTGCCAGCACCTCGGCGACGGCCTCGAGCACGTCGAGGTTCCCCAGCATGCCAAGCTTGACGGCGGCCACCGGGAGGTCCTCGAGCACCGCCAACAGCTGGTCACGCACCACGGCCGGCTCCACCGGGTGGACCGAGCGGACGCCCTGCGTGTTCTGGACCGTCAGCGCGGTGACGGCCGCAGCGCCGTAGACCCGGTGATCGGCCAGGACCTTCAGGTCCGCCTGCAGCCCAGCGCCTCCGCTCGGATCGGAGCCAGCGGCGACGAGGACGACGGGTGGGGCTTCGCTCATGGGGGCTGGCCTAACGCGTGGTCCAGCGGGTTACAGGGCTGCGCTACCCAGGAAGGCACCATGGCTCGCGGCAAGGCGCAGTACAAGCAGCGGCAGGCCGCCATCGCGGCCCTGGGACGCCCCCTCTCGCGGCGGGCTCACTCCCGCTGTGAGCTGTGCGAGTCCTCGGGTGTGCGCCTCACCCCCTTCGAGGTGGCCCCGATCCCCGAAGAGCCCGACCCGGAACGAGCCGTGATGCTCTGCGATCGCTGCATGGACGGCGCGACCGGAGGCCGGCTCGACGGCAACGAGTACCGCTTCCTCGAGTCCACCGCCTGGAGCGAGCTGGCCCCCGTTCAGGTGGTCTCGGTCCGCCTGGTGCACCGCCTGGTCGACGAGCTGTCCGTGGACTGGGCAGCAGATCTGCTGGGGATGCTCTACCTGCCCCCCGACGTCGAGGAGTGGTTGAGCTAGCTACCCGCAGGAGCGAACAGCTGGGCAGCTCCCGAGGCCACGGTGGCATCACCCCAGGCCTCGCGAAGTCGAGGATCCACGCCCCCCCGAGCGGCCTGGCCGCTGACGTGCAGCTCCACCACCTCGAGAGCCCGAAGCACATCAGCGTGCCCGATGGCGCGGCCCGCGGCGAGGGCCCGGGCCAGGTAGAGCACCAGGTCCATCTCGAGCAGGGTGCGGCCGATGCCGGCGGCCGCGGTGGGCGCCCGCGAGAAGACCTGGCGTGCGTGGAGCCGGACCTTCAGCAGCTGGGCCAGCAGGGCATTGGACTCGCCAGGGAGGACCCCCGGGTGGGCGAGCACCTCGGCCATGCTCACGTCGATGTCGAGCAGCCGGCTGCGGTAGCTGTGTCCGAAGGCGAGCAGCTTGGGCAGGGTGAGCACCGCCCCCAGACGCCCCAGGAAGCTGGAGCTGTCCACCGCGTCTCGGTACAGGGTGAGCGCGAAGGCCAGGCGCAGCTGGCCATCCACCGCCGCCGCGTCGGCAGGCCGGGCAGCCGGGGGAGCCGGGCCGGGCTCGGGGGCGTGCTCCGCGAAGGCCGCCAGCTGGCGCATAGCGCCGAACAGCTCGTCTCCCATGGCCTCGATCACGGCCTCGAAGGCCGCCTGGACCTCGGGATCGGGCAGCTCCAGCTCGGGGGTGATGGGGTAGCGGACGGCCTGGCCGGCTTCGGCATCCGCGATACCGTCGGCGAAGATGGCGCGGACATCGTCGGAGTGGGCATCGAGGGGGCGCCCGCCCCCCAGAGCCACCCCAGGGCAGCCGTAGCTGGCGCTCACCCAAACCGCCTCGTCGGACCCCACGTGGCGGAAGGGGAAGCGCCGACACATGGCCGGCTTGGCCTGGGCGCCAAAGTGAGCGTGGATCACGCAGCGGGAGCTGGCATCCAGGTACATGCAGCGCGGTGGATCTCCTTGTACCTTGGGGATCTTCCACAGATCGGAGCCCACCTTCTCGAAGCGGGGCTCCACCCTCTCGGAGGCGGGGATCCCATCCCAGGACAGCTCGAGGATCGCCTGCTTTTCGGCGACGGTGGCGTACACCGCCAGATCACCGCTGCAGCACAAGCCACAGGACGTGCAGTCGTAGCGGGTGAGCGGATCGAAGCGAAGCGTCGCGGCCATGGGCCTAGTACTTGCCCTGCACCCAGATGCGGATGGTGTCGTTGGGCAGGGTCTGCCCGGCCAGCTCGTGGCGGTGGACGTAGCCGAAGCCCACCCGGGCGTGGTCTTCCGCCAGGTGGATGGTGGTGCCGCCGTACAGCTCCCAGATGTCGCCGTTGTCGTCGGTGTCCAAGTCGTCGTCGAACATGGAGAAGCGCACGGCGTTCTCGAAGGCGCCGACGCTGTAGCCGACCTGACCGGTGAAGCCGAGGCGCGGGGTGCCGTCCATCACGTCGGCCGGGGCCACATCGGTGGAGGAGGGGGTGATCTTGGAGTAGTGGCCCTCGAGCAGGGCCGACAGCCCCGCCACGCGCACGATGACGTCGCCGCCAGCCCCCATGGTGTGGGTGCTCAGGTCGTCGTTGTAGAACGCGTTGCCGCCCGCGCCGAAGACCAGGCCGTCGATCTCGCCCCAGGTGAGGTAGTCCTCACCGTCTTCGGCGTTGGTGTAGGACAGGCGCCCAGCGGAGAGGAAGCCGAAGTTGTCATCGCCCAGGAAGCTGCCCGAGCCGTTGAAGACACCGGCGTCGAGGCCCAGGCCGTTCCAGCGGTAGCCCGCGGTGAAGCCGGTCTCCCGATCGGGGACCATGTGCTCGGTGGCCACGGCCCGCTCGGTGAACACGATCTGGCTGGAGGAGATGAGGGCTTCGCGGGAGTAGGGCACCTTCTGCTGGCCCAGGCCGAGGGTCAGGGCGCCGCGGGACCAGCCAACGTTGGCGTCGTGGAGGTGGACCTTGGTGTCGGCTTCCTTCCAGGCATCGTAGGGGCTGCCCGCGTTGAGCACCACCTCGTAGGTGAAGCCGTAGCCCAGGCTGCCGTGGGCACCGAGGCGTGCGCGGCGGATCTTGAAGCCGGGATCGTCTTCGGGATCACCGTAGCCAGCGGGATCGGCCTGGGGATCCAGGTCTTGGTCCCAGGCGGTGGCCCAGAGCTGGACCAGGGCCACGGGCTCGAAGCTCGGCTTGTTGCAGGCGCACTCGCCTTCGTTTCCCTCGCACTCTTCGGCGAGGGCCTGGGACGCGGCGATGGCCAGGAGGCCGACGATGGAGAGCGTAGCGCAGCGAACGGGCAGAGCAGGCATGTCGTTCTTCCTCTTTGCGGGCACCGAGCGGGACGTTTACCATACCGTCCGGCGAAGGGTCCCCTACCCTTTTTTTGGTGTCGCGGAAACCGCGAAAGCGAGGCGAGCGTGTCCCGTTCCTCCATCATTCTCCTCAGCGCCCTGCTCACCAGCTGCTCCAGCGGCATCGAGCCCTTCGCGCAGGCCTACCAGATCGAGGATCTCTCCCAGGGCATCGGCGGGCCCAAGGAGAGATCCTCGATCTGGTAGGCCTGCGCCCAGCCCGGCGACTTCCTCATAGAAAACGACCAGATCCGCGTCGCCATCGTCGGCGCCCGCAACTCCTACGGCCCCAACCTCTACGGTGGCTCCATCGTCGATGCCGACCTGCAGCGCTTCGACCCACGCACCAACCAGGGCCGGGGCAACGACATCTTCTCGGAGATGTTCCCCACCGCCAACCTCAACATCATGAAGGTCGACGCCGAGACCGGCAGCGTCGAGATCCCCTCCGACCACGTCTACGGCGACGCAGCGGTGGTGCGGGTCACGGCTCCGGCCGCCGGCTTCCTGTCACTGCTGGATGCCCTGTGGGCCCTGGTGGGCGCCCCCGAACTCGAGCTGGTCACCGACTACGTGCTCGAGCCCGGAGCCCGCCACGTGCGCATGATCACCACCGTCACCTACGGAGGGGGGGACCCCCAGGCGGTGGGCGAGCCCATGAACCCCATGACCGCCGACGATCCCCTGCTCGACTACGCCATCGAGACCGGCCTGGTGGTGGGCGATCTCTACCTCAGCGGCGGCTCCCTCGACGTCTTCGCACCCGGCATCGGCTTCGACGAGGACCTCGCGGTCCAGGAAGCCAACGCCGCTGGCCAGAACCTGTTCCTCGACCCCTTCGAGGTCGACTGGCTGGTCAGCACCGGTGACGGCTCCTCCTACGGCTACGCCAGCCTCGAGGGGCCGATGTACATCCCCATGTTCAGCTCCAACCAGACCGCGGGCATCACCCACGGCATGGCGGGAGACGAAGCGCTGGGCAACGACCGCTTCGCCGATGGCACCGCCCTGACCGCCGAGCGCATCTTTGCCATCGGCGAGGGCGACGTGGGCTCGGTGCTCGACGTGATCCTCGAGGCCCGGGGCACCTCTACCGGCCGCATCACCGGCACAGTGATCGAGCAGGTCACCCACGAGCCCCTCTCCGACGTGCACGTCTTCGCCTATCAAGGCCACGGCGACGAGCGCGCCTCCCGACCCTGGGCCGAGTGGACCACCGATGTGGGCCGCGATGTCGTCGATGACGGCTCCTTCGGCGGCACCCTGCCCGAGGGCGACTGGACGCTGATGGCCCACGAAAGGGGCCGCGCCAACAGCCAGATCGTCGAGATCGAGGTCACCGAAGGCAGCGAGACCTCCGTCACCCTCGACCTGCCCATGGCCGGCTACGCCCGCTTCGAGGTGGTGGACGAGGACGGTCGCTCCATCCCCGCCAAGGTCGCCATCTTCCCGCGTCCCCCCGCCGAGACCGCCCGCGACTCGGTGCTCGGTGATGGCTACCAGCCCGGCAACAACGTCGACCAGGTCTTCCACACCAGCCACGCGGTGGAGGTCATGCTCCCCGTGGGTGAGTACTACGCCGTGGCCAGCCGCGGGCCCGAGTACGAGTTCGACACCTCGCCCTACTTCATGGTGAGCGACCACGACACCACCGAGGTCCAGCTGCAGGTGATCCAGGTGGTGGACAGCTCGGGCTGGATCGCCACCGATCTGCACGTACACTCCGACACCAGCTTCGACGCCGGTACCTCCAAGTACGACCGGCTGGCCAGCATGATGGCCGAGAACGTCGAGTTCTTCCCCAGCACCGACCACGACTACCTCACCGACTACGCCCCCACCCTCGAGGCCCTGGGCTGGGAGCCCTGGGTCACCCCGGTCACCGGGGTCGAGGTCTCCCCCATGGAGATGGGCCACTACCTCGGCTGGCCGCAACAGTCCGACTTCCTGGTCGAAGCCGCGGGAGCCTTCGAGTGGACTGGGATGGAGCCCGAAGAGATCTTCGACGGCATCCGTGCCAATGGGCCCCCGGGCTACGATCCTATCGTCACCGTGGCCCACCCCCACGACGGCATCCTGGGCTACTTCGACCAGTTCGGCATGAACCCCTTCGGCCACGACGACGGCGAGGTGCTCATCGAGCGCCCGATGCTGGCCCTCACCAACGAGCTGCTCTCCCCCGAGAACTTCTCCATGGAGTTCGAGCTGCTCGAGCTGTTCAACTCCTACCGCATGGACCTGCTGCGCACCCCCACCCAGGCCGAGGCCGAGCTCTACGACGAAGGCCGCTCGGTCACCTCCTACGAGTGGGTCTCCCGCAGCATCGTCGAGCAGCAGGCGCTGATCGACGGCGACACCACCCTGGCCTACAACATCTTCGGCCAGATCGACTCCTGGTTCACCCTGCTCAACCTGGGCTACCGCGTCACCGCGGTGGGCAGCTCCGACACCCACAGCTCGGCAAAGACTCCCTCGGGCCAGCCCCGGACCTGGGTCATGAGCCCCACCGACAGCCCCGCCTACCTCGACCCCGGCGACATCGCCGACGCCCTGCGCAAGCACCAGGCCGTGGCCAGCTACGGCCCATTCGTGATCTTCGAGGCCGACGGTCAGCCCATCGGCTCGGAGATCACCACCGACGGCACCGTGCAGCTGGCCATCGAGGTCCAATCCCCCAGCTGGTTCGAGTGCACCCAGGTGGAAGTCTACGAAAACGGCACCCTGATCGAGCTGATCGAGATCCCGGTGCCCAACACCACCCCGCTCAACCTCAGCACCACCCTCGAGGTCTCCCCCTCCGACGATGCCTGGTACGCGCTGATCGTGGTGGGCGATGACGACCTCGACCCGATCTACCCCTCCCTGGACCGCGAGAACCTCGTCTTCCAGGACGTGGTCACCGAAGCCCTGGGCTCCATGCCCTCGCTGTCGGCCTTCCTCTCCGCCGCCCCGCCGCGGCCACGCAAGGGCCCGATGATCCCCTTCGCCCTCACCAACCCCATCTGGGTCGATGTGGGCGGCGACGGCTGGGACGCTCCGGGGCTCCCCGACTGGCTCGTAGACCCGGCCGACGAATAGCGGCTACTGCAGCTCGGCCTCGAAGGCGCCTTCGTAGTCCAGATCGATCTTGGTGCCGTGCACCTTGATCGTCTGCTCGCCGTCGAAGGTACCGGTGAGGATGGTGCCGGTGAACTCGCCCTCCCACACGTCGGTGATCACGTCGAAGCCCATGTCGGCAACCACATCACCCTCGCAATAGGGGTCGGTGGTGATGTTGCCCTCGATGTCACCGCAGTAGGAGTCGGTGAGGTAGAACGGCGGGCCCGCGAGCATGCCGGTGAACTGGCAGCAGCCGGCGCCCTTGATGGCGGGATCGTCCTTCTCGACCACCAACAGCTCCACCGTGCCCTCGCAGGTGTCGGTGACCAGGCCCTCGAGCCCCGAGCCGGTGAGGTAAAAATCGCCCGCATAGGTGCCGTCGCGGGTCTCGATGGCACCGGTGTCGGTGTCTGCGTCGCTGTCTGCGTCGCTGTCGGCGTCGCTGTCTGCGTCGCTGTCGGCGTCGCTGTCCGCGTCGCTGTCGGCGTCGGTGTCCGCGTCGGTGTCGGCGTCGGTATCTGCGTCGGTGTCGGTGTCGGTGTCACCCTCGGGAGGCGCGGTGTCGATGGGATCTCCGTTGCACGAGCAGGCGTTGAGCTGAGACCCCAGGATTAGGGCGAAGGCGGCGAGGGTGAAGTTGCGCATGGTTCCTCCGAGGCAGGTCGAGGCATCATACACTGGGGTCCAACCACCGTCGATGAAGCGGTGAACAACGGGAAACAGGAGTCGCGATGCCCCTTCGCCCCCTCCAGGTCTGCCTGATCGGCCCCTCCGACGCCCCCCCCGAGACCCTGGCGGCCGCCGAGGCCATCGGCACCGCCCTGGCGAAGCGCGGCTTCACCCTGATCACCGGGGGTCGGGGAGGCATCATGGCGGCGGCCAGCCGAGGGGCCTCCCAGGCTGGGGGGCTGGTGGTCGGCATCATCCCCAGCCGGCGGCACCGCGACGCCAACCCTTGGTGCAGCCTGGTCATCCCCACGGGCCTCGGTGACGCACGCAACAACCTGACCGCCCTCGCTGGAGATGTGGTGGTGGCCATCGGCGGCGCCGCGGGTACACTCAGCGAGCTGAGCCTCGCCTGGATCCACGGCCGCCCCATCCTGGGCCTGGTCGGCCACGGCGGTTGGACGGATCGCCTCTCGGGCGGCCCGGTGGACCACCGCCCGCGCCCACCCATCGAGCGATGCGCCGATCTCGAGGCGCTGCTGGCGACCCTGGACCGTATCCACGATGCGATCTCGCGCAGCACAGACGCCTGAAGAGCAGGCGCAACGAAGCCGATAGGGATCGCAGCTGGCCGATTGCTGCTATCCTTACCCGCCACACCCCTCGAACGCAGGAGCGCTGCCTCACGTGGCTCCCGAAGGGCGCCGGTACCACGTTCAGCACGTCCTGGGCCGCGGCGGCTTCGGCACGGTCTACCAGGCCGAGATGATCTCCGGAGGGGGCTTCGCCAAGCCGGTGGCGCTGAAGGTGCTCAACCAAGAGATGGGCGCCATGGCCGAGGTGGCCCAGCGCCTGCGGGACGAGGCACGGCTGCTGGGCCGGCTCAAGCACCCCGCCATCCTGCGGGTGGACGACCTGGTGCAGCTCGACGGCGCCTGGACCGTGGTGATGGAGCTGCTGGCCGGCGCCAACCTGCACCAGATCGTGCGCGCCACAGGGCCTCTGCCCATCGGCGTGGCCCTCGAGGTCGCCCACGTGGTGGCGGGTGCACTGCACGCTGCCCACGATCGGCCCGGGCCCGGTGGCGAGCCCCTGCGGGTGCTCCACCGCGACATCAAGCCATCCAACATCCAGCTCACCCCCATCGGGGAGGTGAAGGTGCTGGACTTCGGCGTCGCCCGCGCCAGCTTCGCCACGCGCGAGGCCGCCACCCGAAGCCTGATCTTCGGCTCGGTGGGCTACATGGCGCCCGAGCGGCTGGCCGGCCGCGACAGCCACGCCGGAGACGTCTACGCCTTGGGTGTGGTGCTCTACGAGATCCTGGCGGGCAAGCGCCTGGGCACCGCCTGTAGCAAAGCCTCGCTGCAGACCACCCTGGTGGAGGACGCGCTGGCAAGCCTGGCGCAGCTGCACTCCGACGAGGGGCTGAACAGCCTGCTGCGCAGCGCCCTGGCCTTCGAGCCGGAAGCCCGCCCTCGGGCCGAGGCCTTCCAGCGCAAGGCCCGCAAGCTCCGAGCCCAGCACCCCGAGCCATGGCTCAGCGACTGGACCGACAGCGTGCTACCCACCGTGATGGAGGATCAGGAGTCCAACGACGGCGCCCTGACCGGCCGCGTGCTCCGCGAGCGGCGCCCCGGCCCGGACGACGAGACCAAGGAGATCGACTCGGAGCGCATCCCCCCCCACGCAGGCACAGGCTTCACCCCGCCGCCCCTCGAGCCCAGTGAGCCCCACACGCCGACCGCGGGCCCCAGGATCGACGACATCCCCAGCGAACCCCTTGGGCTCCCTCCCCTCCCCCAGCCGCGGGAGCGCGGTGCCGCGCCACCCACGCCGCTGCCCTCGCCACCTCCGCCCGATCCCCTGCCCGAGCCCCCGGAGCCCCCCACCGAAGAGCCAGCCGAGGAGCCGACCGTCGAGGACTCCACCGGGTTCGAGCGAGTCGAAACCCCGGCGCCCAGCGCGGCGCCCCCCGCTCCCTTGCAGGAAGCGCAGACCAACGGCGAACGCTCCGCTCAGCCGGAGCCGGAGCCGGAGCCGGAGCCCCAGC
>CAZHIK010000207.1:0-11291 GCA_964532635.1 uncultured Enterobacterales bacterium | reverse complement strand
TGACGGTGCCCTGGTGTACCTCACCAAACCAGTTTACCTCGGGGCGGAACATGCCGGCGCCGCCCATCTCGAACCAGTCCTGCTTGCCTTCGTGCCAGACGAAGACCTCGACCGAGGGTTCGGTGTACGGGAAGAAGGCGGGCCGGAACTCGAACTTGTCGAAGCCCATCTTCTGATAGAAGGCGCCCAGCGTGCCCAGCAGGTTCGCGAACGTCGCGGTTTCGTCGATGATGATGCCGTCGACTTGGTAGAACACCGGCAGGTGCTTGTAGTCCACGGTCTCGCGGCGGAAGACCTTGCCCACGCAGAAGACCTTGCGGGGGGGCACCGGGTCATCGGCCAGGGCTCGGGCGGTCGCGGCGGTGGTGTGGGTGCGCAGCACGGGGCTGCGGGCCAGGTCCTCGTTCCAGGTGTAGCCCCAGCCCAGGCCGCCGGTGTCCCCGCCGTCCTCGTGGGTGCGGCGGACCTTGTCCACCAGCTCGCTGGGGGGCAGCTCGCAGCTGGCGGGGCGCTTCACGTAGAAGGTGTCCTGCATCTCGCGGGCGGGGTGGTCCTGGGGCTGGAACAGGGCGTCGAAGTCCCAGAAACCCGACTCCACGAAGGGGGAGACGATCTCTTCGAAGCCCATCTCCAGGAACACCGTGCGGGTCTGCTCGAGCACACGCCGGAAGGGGTGGACCTTGCCGGGGTAGGCCGGCTCGGTGCTCAGGCTCATGTCGTAGGGGCGGAAGTCCACGTCGCGCCAAGAGCCGTCAGCCAGCATCTCGCCGGTGAGCAGGTTGACCTGCCGCCGCAGCTGGGCGGTGGGGGCGGCCTCGCGGCCTTGGACCGTGGCCTCGAGGAAGCGCAGGCTGCGGGCCTTGGACTTGAACACACCTTTGCGGCCCTTCAGGCGCTTCAATGCGTCTGCGAGGTTGATTCCCAGCTTTTCGAAGTCCTGTTCAGTGAGAACTTCTCGTGTCGCCAGGATGGAGACGAACTGTTCGTCTGCATCCGGTGGATCGTCCGGCTTGGCGTGCTTTTCTCCAAGCTCGAGAAGCATCAACTGGGCCTTGTTGCGGGCTGCCCACCCCTTTCCAACGAGGAAGCGGAGGCACTGACCAATCTCGCTGGCCGTGAGTCCGCAATGCTCTGGAAGCTCCGGGATGGTTGCAGTCCCCCCTGCTTCCTCGAGGCCCCTGACCACCTTCCGCTCTGGCAGGCCTTCCGCAGCGTACTTCCTGCCGATCTCGTCGATTCTGAACTCCATGTAGGTCTGTTCGAATCGAGTGATGAGACTTTTGCTCTCCAGCGTTGCAGCTGCGGCCAGGATCAGGCTTTGGTCCATCTGGAGGATGGATTCCAAGTCAGACACAAGCAGCGAGGTTGGTGCGTCAGCCAGGGCCTGCAGCAAGCGATACTCGTTCTCACGCAGGGTGATCATGGTCTCCTCCGTCAGAGGGACCGGCCCCCTAACCAGAAACAGCTCCTATAGGCCCGCTGCGGGTGCCAGGCTCGAGCGCAGCGAGGAGAGCTTGGAACCGGAAGCTCCGAGGGCCAACTCGCTACCCGCTCACCCGCCGCTACGCGGCACCCTCTCCCCAAGGAGAGGGATCTGGAGATCCGGACCTGATCGCCTGAGCGCTGCGGGCGTCGGGGACGAGGCCGCAGCGAGGAGCGCCTCCCCCAGGGGCCTCGAAGCCCCCAGAGCCACCCTCAGCGCGGCCGCTCGTAGATCCCCGCGATCACCTCAGCGTACTGCTCGTTCACCACCCGGCGCTTGATCTTCATGGTGGGGGTGAGCTCGCCGCCTTCGATGCTGAACTCCCGGGGCAGCAGCTCGAAGCGCTTGATCGTCTCGTAGCGCGCCAGGTCGGCGTTGATGGCCTCGACCTTTTGCTGGACCCGCTCGACGAAGCCGGGATCGTCAGTGCCAGCATACTCCGGATCGGGGGTGAGCAGGGCCACCAGGTAGGGGCGCTTGTCACCCACCACCACCGCCTGGCTCACCCCCGGGATGGCCTTGAGCTTGGCCTCGATGGGCAGGGGGGCCACGTTCTTGGCCGCCGCGGTGACGATGATGTCCTTGATGCGGCCCACGATGCGCAGGTTGCCGTGTTCGTCCCAGGCGCCGGTGTCGCCGCTGTACAGCCACTCGTCGCGGAGCAGCTCGGCGGTGGAGTCGGGATCGTGCAGGTAACCGCGGCTGTTGCACGCGCCCTTCGCCAGGATCTCGCCTTCGTCGCCCAGATCGATCTCCACGCCTCCCATGGGCTTGCCCACGGTGCCCAGGCTCCAGACCCCGGGCTCGGTGGCGGTGACGATGCCGGTGGTCTCGGACAGGCCGTAGACCTCGTGGACCTGGAAGCCCAGGCCCAGGAAGAAGCGCAGGGTGTCGGGGTTGCTGGGGGCCGCACCGGTGAGGGTGTGGATCACCTGATCGAGGCCCAGCTGATCGCGGATCTTGCCCACCACCAGCTTGTGGGCGAGCCAGCGCGCGAGGCCGCCCTGGGGCTCACCGGTCTTCAGCTCGGTCTCCTTGGCCTGACGTTCCACCCCCAGCGCCCAGTGGATGAGCTTGCGCTTCATGGGCGGGGCCTGCTCGAACTTGCTCTCGAGCACCGCCTGGACCTTCTCCCAGACCCGGGGCACGCCGAACAGCACGTTGGGGCGCGCCTCGGGCAGGTACTTGGGCATCAGGGCGATCTCGGGGCACAGGTACACCTCGCCGCCGGTCTCGAGCTGGCAGAGGTTGGTGGCGCCCTGTTCGGCGATGTGGCACAGCGGCAGGTAGCTGATGCTGCGGGTGCGCACGGTGGGGTAGCGCTCGAGCATCGCGGCACCCTGGACCGCCATGTTGCGGTGGGAGATCACCACCGCCTTGGGGGTGCCCGTGGTGCCCGAGGTGTAGATGATGAAGGCGTCGTCGTCGGGACTCACCGCTGCGCTTCGCTCTTCGAGCTTCGGGCGGTGCTCCCCGCCGGCCAGGGCGAGGAAGTCGGCCCAGCTCATCACGTCCTCGGCTCCTTCGGGATCGTCCAGGGCTACCACCTGGCGGAGATCGGGCAGCTGGTCGCGAATCTCCGCGAGCTTGGCCAGCTGGGCCGGGGTGTCAGCGAAGACGATGGGGGACTTGCAGTGGCCCACCAGGTAGGCCACCTGTTCGGCTGTGTTGGACGGGTAGCTGGGGGCCACCACTCCGCCGGCCATCATGATGCCCCACTGCAGGTAGAGCCACTCGGCGCGGGTGCCGCTCAGGATCACCACGCAGCGTCCCGGCTCGAGCCCCCAGGCCACCAGTGCGTCGCCGACGGCCTGGGCTCGCTCGGCGTACCGGGCCCACGAGACGGGCTGCCAGCCGTGCTCGTCTCGCTCGTGCAGGGCGGGATCGTCGGCCCGGACCTTCCCCCAGTACTGCACCATCCTGAAGGGGATCTCCCGTGGCCTCTCGGTGTGCTCCGTGCTCATGTCCGCTCCCTCGTCCCGTGGTTGCGCGCAGAAGGTCGTTTGCGCGCGGGGAATATAGCAGACCGGGAGGTGGCGGCGGCGCTCAGGTGAAGCGGAGGGAGGTGCGTGCGGCAAGCATCAGCACCGGGACGCCCTGAGCGGCGAGCTGGTCCGCAACCAGGCTGCGGATCTCCACCGGGAGCCCCAGGTGCGCGCGCACTTCCCCAACCAGATCGGTGACGAGCAGGCGCTGGGCCGGCAGGCTGCTCACCCGCTCCCGAAACGCCTCACCCTCGCCGAAGTCCCAGCTGGCCAGCAGCCAGTCGGCGCCACCCCAGCGGTCGGTCAGGTCGCGAAGCCACGCGTCCGGTGTGTCGCGGTGCAGCGCGCAGTTCAGGTGCACCAGGCGCCGAGCGCCGGGCAGCCCGATCCGGAGCACCACCGGCGCACAGCGAGGCAGGCGAGCCCGAGTGGCGAGGCGTCGAGCCGCGAGCAAGGGGCTGGAGACCGCGCTGTGGGCCTTGCGCAGGGCCTCGGCCGTGGTGGCGTACGGTACGGGCTGGTACTCGAGGGCTTCGACCTCCAGCTCCGGCAGGGGCTCACCCAGCTCGAAGGCCTCGAAGGGACCTTCGGCCGCGAGCCAGTCCAGCACGGGAGCCGGGGCCGCGATCCTGGGCCCGTGACCGCTGCGCACGGCCTCGAGGGCGCCCTGCAGGCGCTCGGCCTCGTTCCAGGTGACCAGCACCAGGTCCACAGCGCCGGGATCCTCGGCAGGATCGATGGCGACCACGAGGCTGCCGCCGATCTCGAGGCGCAGCCCAGCACAGCCGGTGTGGACGATGCGGAGGGGAGGGGATGGAGCCATGGGCTCCCGAAGCTAACCTCAGCCGGCCAGCACCTGCTCGATGCGCTCGAGGGCCCAGTCGATCTCTTCCTTGGTGATGACCAGGGGGGGCGCGAGACGGATGACCTGATGGTGGGTCTCCTTCGCCAGCACGCCCAGCTCCATCAGGCGCTCGCAGAAGGGGCGGGCCGGGCCGGAGCTGTCCTTGATGACCACACCGATGAACAGGCCCTTGCCGCGCACCAGCTCGACGTGGGGGCTGTCGATGTCGCGCAGTCGGCCCATCAGGTACTCGCCCAGCTCCTCGGCCTTGCGCACGAGATCCTCGTCCACCAGAACGTCCAGGGCGGCGCAGGCGATGGCGGCGCCCCGGGGGCTGCCGCCGAAGGTGGAGCCGTGCTGGCCGGGCTCGAAGACCGCCATGACCTCGCTGGACGCCAAGAACGCGGACACGGGGTAGAACCCGCCGCTCAGGGCCTTGCCCACGGTCAGGCAGTCGGGGCGTACACCCTCGTGCTCGAAGCAGAACATCTTGCCGGTGCGGCCCAGGCCGCTCTGGATCTCGTCGAGGAACAGCAGCGCGTTCCATTCGTCGCACAGGGCCCGGGCGGCCTTCAGGAAGCCCTCGGGCGGGACGATGATGCCGGCCTCGCCCTGGATGGGCTCCACCAGGAAGGCCACGGTGTTTTCGTTGAAGGCGGCCTTCAGGGCGTCGAGATCGCCGTACTGGATGACCCGGAAGCCGGGAGCGAAGGGCCCGAAGCCTTCCTTGTAGGAGGGCTCGGTGGAGAAGCCCACGATGGTGGTGGTGCGGCCGTGGAAGTTGTCAGCGCACACGATGATCTCGGCCTTGTCGGCGGGCACGCCCTTGACGGTGTAGCCCCACTTGCGCACGGCCTTGATGCCGGTCTCGACGGCTTCGGCGCCGGTGTTCATGGGCAGGGCCTTGTCGAAGCCCGACAGCCCACAGAGCTTCTGCAGGAAGAAGCCCATCTGGTCGTTGTGGAAGGCGCGGCTGGTGAGGGTGAGCCGATCGAGCTGCTCGATCATCGCAGCCTTGATGGCGGGATGGCAGTGGCCCTGGTTGACGGCGGAGTAGCACGCCAACATGTCCATGTAGCGCTTGCCGTCGGCGTCTTCGACCCAGACGCCTTCGCCCTTGGAGAGCACAACGGGCAGGGGGTTGTAGTTGCGAGCGCTGTAGCGATCGGTGAGCTCCATGGCGATCTGCTGGGACACGAAGCACCTCATCGGGTTGGAAGATCGAGGGGGGGACGTCCCGAAGATTCGGGCGGCCGAAAATCGCAATTCCCTAACTCGAACTGGCCTGCCACCGATGTCCAGGGAACGTCAGGGTGTCCGGAGCCTGATCGTGCGCAGGCCCATTTCTCGGTGCTCGTCGAAAGTGCAGGGGGCAATCGTCGTACCACGAAATATGTGGCGGACGGCCTTCCCGGAAAGTATCATTCTGCGGCTTGGGCAAGCGTCGAGGAGCTTCTCATGCCCGCCAGATTGCTCGTCATGCTCGGCCTGCTGTTCACCGGATGCGACGGCATCGGGCTCGAGCTCACCTACTTCGACACTGCCGATCCCTTCATTCCCGATCGCGACGACACGGGTCCGGACACCACCAACGAGACCGATCACCCCTCGGCCCCCCAGCTCGAGTCCTTCGATCTGTCCGAGCGCTCGGCCGACTCCACCATCCACATCGCCTTCGAGGCCTCCGACGACGACGGCGACCTGTCAGGCGGCGTCGCGGACCTCACCCTCGGCGGCCAGTCCTACTCCTTCGACATCCCTGGCGATCTCGACGACTACTCGGTCAACGGCACCAGCCGCTTCCACATCGACGGCTCCCATCTGTCGGGCGGCGAGACCGTCAACGGCGTGCTGACCCTCGAGGACGCCGCGGGCCACCCGTCCAACTCCCTCACCGACTCCCTCACCCTCGAGATCACCTCCCAGACCTACAACGTCCAGGAGATCGGCGACACCGAGAACCAGACTCAGAGCCTGGGCGTCATCGAGCTGCCCGCCATCCTCGAGGGCGACATCTACCGCGCCTCCAACGACGGCTATTCCTACACCGGCGACATCGACTTCGTGGAGTTCCGCGTCTCGGCCACCACCCCGGCCCAGTTCACCCTCACCTGGGACGCCTCGGGCTCCGACTACGACCTCCACCTGCTGGTCAACGGCAACACCGAAGCCCAGTCGGTCCAGGACGGCGCCGCCCAGCCCGAGACCTTCACCCGTACCCTGCAGCCCGGCACCAACTACGTCGTCGCCATCGCCGGCTGGAACGGCAACTCGGGTGACTACACGCTGGTCATCGACTCGCCCTGACGATGGGGCGCGTGCCACTACTCGCCCTCACCGCCCTTCTCTGCGGCTGCTACCCGTCCCACCCGGACTTCTGCCACGACCTGCAGCAGTACTTCTGCGACAAGCGGGAGGAGTGTGATCTGCTCGGTGAGGTCAGCTACGAGGCCTGCCTCGATGGGGCCCTCGATCCCGCGCCGCTCTGCGTGCACAACTCGGGCCGGCTCCGCGAGTGCGTTGCGGAAGTGATCGCGGCGTCGTGCGTCGATGCCGAGGCCGTCATCGCCCACTGCCGGTTCGTGTGCGACGACTGTTGAATCCACGAACCCCGTCCGTCAGAGAGCCCCCCGCCCCGCCCGGACACCCCCTGTCCAGCGAACCCTTCCCCCCCGGGATAGGAGCCAACCCCCTCCTCACTTCCTCCCTCGAGTGACCCATGGCCTCCACCACCGAGCCCCTCGCCGTCATCCTCGCTGCCGGGCTGGGCACCCGCATGCGCTCCTCCACCGCCAAGGTGCTGCACCCCCTCTGTGGGCGGCCCATGGTGGCCTGGATCGCCGAAGCGTGCCGTGCCGCGGGATGCCGCGTGGCGGCGGTGGTCCATCACCAGGAAGACCGCGTTCGCGCGGCGCTGCCCGGGGTGCCCTGCGCCCGGCAGCAGCGGCCGAAGGGTACGGGCGACGCGGTCGCCGCGGCCATGGACCTGCTACCGGATCGCGGCGTGGTGCTGGTGCTGCCGGGCGACGCCCCCCTCATCCGCCCCGAGATGATCCGGGCGCTCATCGACGGCCACGGCGACGCGCTGTGCACAGTGCTGTCCACGGTGGTGCCGGAACCCGGTGCGTACGGCCGCATCGTTCGCGACGCCGCCGGCCGCTGCACCGGCATCGTGGAAGCCTCCGAGGCCACCCCCGAACAGCTGGCCATCACCGAGGTCAACGCGGGCATCTACGCCTTCGAGGCGGCCTGGCTGCGGGGCGTGGTGCTGCCCTCCCTCGAGCCCCACCCCCCCAAGGACGAGTACTACATCACCGACGCGGTGGCGCTGGCCTCCGCCTCCGGGCGGCTGAACGCCACCCGCCTCGACGACGCCGCCAGCCTGGCGGGCATCAACGACCGCGCGGCCCTGGCCCGCTTCGAGGATGTGCTCCAGGACCGCATCCTGATGGGCCACGCCGCCGAAGGCGTCACGCTGCACCGGCCGGGCACCATCCGGGTCGATGTGGATGTGTGCATCGGCAACGACGTTGTGCTCGAGCCCGGTGTCGTCCTCTCCGGCGACACCTGCATCGGGGCCGGCGCCCGCATCGGGGCCTACGCGGTGCTTCGCGACACGGTGGTGGCCGCTGGGGCCGTGGTCAAACCCCACTCGGTGCTCGAGGGCGCGGTGGTGGGCGCCGGCGCCCAGGTGGGCCCCTTCTCCCACCTGCGTCCCGGGGCCGATCTGGGCGAAGGCTCCAAGGTGGGCAACTTCGTCGAGGTCAAGAAGTCCACCCTGGCCCGCGGGGTCAAGGCCTCCCACCTCTCCTACATCGGTGACGCCACCATCGGGGAAGGCACCAACGTGGGCGCGGGCACCATCACCTGCAACTACGACGGCTACGGCAAGCACCGCACGATCATCGGCGCCGACGTGCTCATCGGCTCCAACACGGCGCTGGTGGCGCCCGCCAGCGTGGGCGAAGGCGCCCTGATCGGGGCGGGGTCGGTCATCACCACCCCGGTGCCGGCCCACGCCCTGGCCATCGGCCGCGCACGCCAGGCCACCTTCCCCGATGGCGCCCGCACCCTGCGCGACCAGTTCCGCGAACAAGCAGCCGAGGCCAAGCGCAAGGCTGCCGGAGCTGCGGCCAAGGCCTCCGACGAGGGCGACGCGTGAGCACGCCCCCCCATCTCCAGGACCTCAACCCCGAGCAGCTCGACGCGGTCACCCACCTCGAGGGGCCCCTGCTGGTGCTGGCGGGCGCCGGTTCGGGCAAGACCCGGGTGCTCACTCGGCGCGTCGCCCACCTGATCCACTCCGACGTGCCCCCCTGGCACATCCTGGCGGTCACCTTCACCAACAAGGCGGCCCAGGAGATGCGGGAGCGAGTCGGGGACCTGGTGGGCTCTCAGGCCGAGCGCATCCTGGTCTCCACCTTCCACTCGGCCTGCGCTCGCTTCCTGCGCCGCGAGGCCCCCAGGCTCGGCTACACCTCCAGCTTCGTGATCTACGACGACGACGATCAGCGGCGGCTGCTCAAGGACATCCTGCGCGAGCTGAGCATCGATCCCAAGCGCTTCACCCCCCGGGCCTACCAGGGCCGCATCGACCAGGCCAAGAACCGCCTGCTCCGTCCAGCCGACGTGGCCAACGGCCTGCTTGGGCAGCCCGGTGCCATGGCCATGCGCGTCGACGAGGTCTACGAGCGCTACGACAAGGCCCTGAAGACGGCCAACGCCTTCGACTTCAACGACCTGGTGGGCCGCATGGTCCAGCTGCTCGAGCAGGACGCCGAGGTGCGGGAGCGCTACCGCGACCGCTTCCGCTACCTGCTTGTCGACGAGTACCAGGACACCAACCACGCCCAGTACCGCCTCATCAAGGCCCTGGCAGGCCGGGCGCCCCACAACCTCGCGGTGGTGGGCGACGACGATCAATCCATCTACGCGTTCCGCGGGGCCGATATCCGCAACATCCTGGACTTCGAGCGCGACTTCCCCCAGGTCCACACGATCCGGCTCGAGCGCAACTATCGCTCCACGGGCAACATCCTCGAGCTGGCGGGCGCCCTGGTGCGCCACAACAGCGAGCGCAAGGACAAGACCCTGTGGACCAAGGCCCCCTCGGGCGACCCCATCTACCTGCTGGTGGGCTCCGACGAAGAAGACGAAGCCCGCAAGGTGGTCGACGAGATCGGCCGCCAGATGCGCAGCGGTCGCCGCCCGGGCGACATCGCGGTCTTCTACCGCACCCACGCCTCCAGCCGTCCCCTCGAGCAGGCCCTGGGCACCGCCCGCATCCCCCATGTGGTGGTGGGTGGTCGCCGCTTCTACGAGCGGCGCGAGGTGCGCGACATGGTGGCCTGGCTGCGGCTGCTGGTCAATCCCACCGACACCATGGCCTTCCTGCGCATCGTCAACGTGCCGCCGCGAGGCATCGGGGCCACCACCGTCGGCCGGTTGCGTGCCAGCGCCGAGGAATGGGGCGTGCCCCTGCTCGAGGCCGCGCGCCGCACGGCGGAGGGCAAGGGCCGAGCGGCCAAGGCCCTGCGGGGCTTCATCGAGCTGTACGACCGCTTGATCGAGGACGCGCGGGATCTGCCCACCGCCCAGCTGGTGATGCACATCGCCGAGCTCACCGGCTACCTCGAGGGCCTGCGGGCGGAAGACAGCCACGAAGCTCGAGGGCGCATCGAGAACATCGAGGCCCTGGCCCGTGCTGCTCGCAGCGCCGACGACGCCCTGCCTGCCGACACCCAGCCCTCGGAGCGCCTGCGCTCCTTCCTCGACCAGGCCACCCTGGCCTCGGCCGACCAGGACCTCCCCGACCACGACGGCCAGGTCACCCTGATGACCGTCCACCTCGCCAAGGGGCTCGAGTTCCCCCTGGTCTTCGTGGTGGGCCTGGTCGAGAAGGTCTTCCCCCACGCCCGGTCCGAGGAGCGGCTGGAGGACATCGAAGAGGAGCGACGGCTGGCCTACGTGGCCTTCACCCGCGCCCGGGAGCGCCTGTACCTGTGCCGTCCGGCTCGCCGTTGGATTCGGGACGGCTCGGGCTGGTCTGGTGGTGGGCGCATGGCCATGGCGCGGCCCTCGCCCTTCCTGGGCGAGCTGCCCCAGCGTCTGATCCAGACCCAGGGGGGGCGCTCTCTGCATCGCTCCCGTCCGAAGCCGCCTCCGGTGCCCCAGTCGTCCAAGTCCAAGCTCGACGCCCTGCTGGCTCAGGCCAGGGCCCGCAAGGCCGGCTCCAGCCCGCCTCGCGCGCCGAACTCCGGAGGAACCACCATGGTTCCCGAGTCACCAGATGTCTTCGAGCCGGGGGTCAGGGTGCGTCACAAGGCCTTCGGTGAGGGCGAGATCCGCTCTGTGGAGCGGCGGGGCTCCAACCTGATGCTGGTGGTCCGCTTCCAGCGCTTCGGGACCAAGAAGCTGCGTGCAAGAGAAGCGCGCCTCGAGGTGTTGGTGGATTGAGTGCCCGTCCACGGGTGCGCCTTCCTTCCTATAGAAAACCCCGCCCGTCGGGTCCTCGGCGGCTCGATCGCATTGCGGACAGCTCTGGTGGCGTGGTAGCTTCGCTGCTCGAGGTCCGTCTCGGAAGGTCTCCAGAATGATCGTCACCTGCGAGCGCTGCTCGGCTCGGTACAAGCTCGACGACAACAAGATCAAGGGCCGTGGTGCGCGCATCACCTGCCCCAAGTGCCAGCACGTCTTCGTCGTCTACAACAAGGCCCATACCGAGCCCGAGTCCACGCCCGAGGCCGACGATCCCTCCGACGAGCAGCCCGCTCCGGGTTCCTCCAATCCCTTGGCCCAGGACCCCACCAGCCCCTCCGGCCTCGCCGGGGCCGGGCGCACCGCCGATCAGCTCGACTTCCGCAAGGTGGGCATCTCCACCTGGAAGGTCAAGGTCAAGATCGGCCTGGTCTACGACTTCTCCGACATCGGCACCCTGCGCAAGTACATCCAGGACCGCCGCGTCACCGAAGACGACGTC
>CAZHIK010000206.1:0-11297 GCA_964532635.1 uncultured Enterobacterales bacterium | reverse complement strand
GTCGCCTCCGGGGAGTGGTGATCATGGGCCACGCCATGATGGCCCACGCGGGTCTGCTGCGGCCGCTGGGGCGCACGCTCACCCTGCTGGGCTGCTCGGTGTGGCGGCTGGACTTCCGGGGCCACGGCTCCAGCGAGGGCTCGGCCCGTTTCCAGGACTGGAGCTTCGACCACCTCGTCCACGAGGACTGGCCCGCCGCGGTGGAGAGGGTGCGGGGCTGCTTCCCCGATCTTCCGGTGCTGGCCTTGGGCCACAGCCTGGGCGGCCTGGTGGCGCTGGCGGCCCAGGCCACCGGCCAGGCGCGGGTAGACGCCATCGGCGTGTTGGCTTCGGGGCTGTGGCGCAACCGCGACGTCGGCGTGCTCTACGGCGGCCTGCGCAACGCAATCAGCAGCGCGACCCTGCCCCTGGTGCGCTACGCCCACCGCATGCCCGCTCGCCGCCTGGGAGTGGGGGTGGACGAGCCGGTGACCTTCTGGCGCCAGCTTGTGGGCTGGGGGCTCACCGGCACCTGGACCGGCCTGGACGGCACGGACTTCCTGGCAGCGGCCGCCAACATCGACGTGCCGGTCCACGGCTGGCGCGGCTCCCGGGATCCCTTCGTCCGCATGGCCGACCACCAGCGCCTGCTCGAGGCCGCCGGGGGCAGCTGGACCCTGGTGCCCGGCGCGGCCCACATGGACCTGCCGCTGCGGGCCACCGCAGAGGTGGGTGACTGGATCGACTGCGTGCTGGACGGTGCGCGCCGTTGCCGCTAGTCTCGGAATCTGCCCTCCACCCAGGGATTCCTTAGCGATGCTCCTGACCCTGGCCCGCGTCCTGGCTGCCATCATCTCCGGCGTCGCGCTGGTAGCGGTGGCTCCGCCCCTCAACCAGGCCTGGCTCCACTGGATCTGCTTCGTCCCGCTGCTCTGGGCGCTGCGCTCCGATCCTCCCCACGAAGCCCCCAAGCCCCGCAAGTGGTACGGCGTGCTCCCGCTGCTGTGGGAGCTGAAGGAGAAGTCCAACCGCTTCAACACCCTGCTGGGCTTCGTCTTCGGCTTCGCCTCCGAGTTCGCCATCTACTGGTGGTTGGTGGACACCGTCTCTCGGTTCAGCAACCTCCCCACCTGGCTCGGGGTGCTGGTGCTGACCCTCTTCGCCCTGGCCCACGCCCTGCCCTTCGCCCTGATCTTCGGCCTGGTCCAACCCATCCGGCGCCAGCTGGGGCTGTGGTGGCTGGTGGTGATCCCCGCGCTGCTGGTGGTGACCGAGTGGCTCTACCCGGCACAGTTCCCCTACCAGCAGGGCGCCACCCAGTACCGCGAGCCCTGGATCTTCCAGCTGGTGAGCATCACCGGGGTCTACGGCCTCTCCTTCATGCTGCTGCTGTTCAACGGCACCATCGCCGAGTGGATCTACCGCTGGCGCGACGGCCGGCGCCCCTGGCCGTGGCGAGCCAGCGCACTGGTGGCCGCCCTCTTCCTGCTCAACCTCGGCTTCGGAGCCTGGCGCCACGACCACGTCGAGCAGGTGCTGCAGAGCGAGGCCCGCCCCCTGAAGGTGGCCATCCTGCAGCAGAACATCACCATGGAGCAGCGCTACGCCCAGATGCCCGAGGAGGTCGTCAGAGGCTGGTTCTCCCAGACCCGCAAGCTCAAGGGCCGACAGATGGACCTCGTGGTCTGGCCAGAAGGCTCGAGCCCCTACAATCCGCACGAGGGCAACATGTACAAGGCCCTCAGCCGGATGGTCACCCAGGGGGGCTTCGAGCTGCTCATCGGCGGCGGCACCCACCAGTTCATCACCGACGAGGTCACCGGGGAAGAGGGCCTGCTGTTCCACAACAGCGTCTACATGATGGACCGGGAAGGCAAGATCACGGGGCGCTACGACAAGCTCGCTCCCCTGCCATTCGGTGAGTACATCCCGCTGGCCCAGACCTTCCCGATCCTCAAGAAGTGGATCAAGGGTCCCGGAGACTTCCGCGCTGGTACGGAGGCCTCGCTGCTGCCAGCCGACGGCTACACCATCGCGGCTCCCATCTGCTACGAGGCCACCAAGCCCGACATCGTGCAGCGGCTCAAGCGCGCCGACCTGTTCGTGAACATCACCAACGACGCCTGGTTCGGGCACAGCGCCGCAGCCTGGGAGCACGCCATGCTCGCCGCCGTGCGCAGCACGGAGCTGGGCCGGCCCACCCTGCGCATGGCCTACTCGGGCATCAGCATGATCGTGGAACCCCACGGCGACATCCCGTACGAGACGGAGATCTTCACTGACGTCGCCGAGATCCGCACGTTGCGGCTGGCCACCTTCGACACCATCTTCTGGCGCCTCGGGTTCTGGTTCCCCGTGCTGTGCCTGCTGGGCTGCCTGGTGGCCCTCGAGCTGGCCTGGCGGCGCTCCCTGCGCCCCATGCCTTCGACCCACCGCTTCGTGGCCGGCGGAGGATAGCCCACTCCATGCGTGCTCCCGGCCTCCTCGCCGTCGCCGCATGGACGGCCCTGGCCGGCTGCGGGGCCGATGACGACACCGCCCTCGGGCCATGCGAGACCCGCTGCGACGGAAACCTCGGGACCACCATCATCGTCCAGGTGCCCTCGGAGCGCCTCGAGACCCCGGTCACCATCGAGCTCAACCCTTGTATCGACCGCGGCTACCTGCCGGATGGCGCCCCTGTGGTGGTAGTGCTCGCGGGCTCCTTTCGAGCCACCGTCACGCCCGTGGAACGGCACGAGCACGCCGTGGAGGGCCGCTCGGGCATCGTGGTGCTCTACCCCTCCTTCCCCACCGACCAGGGGGACTTCGTCTCCGAGCGCGCCGGGGACTACCGCGGCACCGGGGCGCGCTGGGCCACCGAGGCCGCCCTGCGCTATGCGGCGAGCACGGTCGAGGACACCGACGGGTGCTCCCTCGCCGACCGCATCGCGCCACCCCTCTCCTCGCAGCCCCCCTGGCTCCACGGCCAGTCCAACGGCGGCAACCTGGCCATCGCCGTGCTCGCGGATCCCGAGCTGGACCTGCCCGAGCTGTCGGGCCTGACCACCTTCGAGACCCCAGCCGGCCCACAGTTCGTGACGGTGGAGCTGGGCTCCACCTCCAACCCCCTGCCCATCTACGAGCCGGGAAGCTGCAGCTGGGACGCCGAGGCCGGCCTCACCTGCGCCATGGACTACAGCCAGCTCGACTGGGCTCCCGAAGCGACAGACGCCGAGGGCCACCAGGGCGTCGCGTACTTCGATCTCGACGAGGACGGAGCCTACAACGAGGACCAGGACTCGCCCGTCTGGGGGGTGCGCCCCGTGGTCGACGAGCAGCCCTGGCTGCTGTGCTCCCTGAGCCTGAACCAGGCCCTCCGAGACGCAGGGCACGAGCCCCAAGGCCTGCAGAGCGTCGAGGCCACCGAGGCCTTCTGGGCCAGCCGAGACGCCTCGCGCCTCGTGGGGGATGCCATCGCACGCTGGCCCGAGCTGCCGTTCACCGTGATCGGCACAGAGGATGATCACATTCTGGGCATCGAAGATCACGCCCACATCACCGGCCTGGCCCACGCCCTGCAGCAGTCCGGTGCCCGCTGGGTGCGCGTCAATCCCGACCGAGCCTACCTCGTGCGCGGAATGGGAGAACACCTGGACTGGGCGGACAACCCCGCCAATCAGCCCACCAGCCCGGGGGACACCGAGCTGGCCATGCTCCCCAACGCCTCGGAGCTCGGCCTCCACGCACGCGACTTCGCCACCGCCAGCCTGCTCGAGCTGATGGAGCGACGCTGGTGTGGAGCCTGGTCCGACGATCTGGACCACGTCCTGCTGCCTTGACTCCGCGGTCGTATCCGTCTAGTTTCCTGTTTCAGGAGAAGCGCGTATGCAGGCGACGGTTCGCGATGGCCGCTCCGCGGCAAGACAGATTCTGATCGTCGATGACGAGCCCGACATCAGGGCCATGCTCGGCGAGTTCCTGGGCCAGCTGGGCTACGAGGTGTCGGTGGTCGAGACGGGGCGCCAGGCCCTGGACCTGTGCGCCCGCCCCGACGCACACTTCGACGCGGCCCTGGTGGACTGGACCCTGCCGGGCATCGACGGCCCGGACGTGATGACCCAGATCCGCATGCTGCAGCCCACCTGCCGCATCTTCGCCATCACCGGCCACGCCGACCAGGTGGTGTCCGGCTCGGCGGTGGGCAACCTCGTGCTCGAGGTCTTCCGCAAGCCCTTCTCACTCCGGGCCCTGGCCACGCGCTTGTCGGAGCACATGGAGATCTGAGCGCGCCGCAGCCTGTCGTCACTTCTTGTCTGCGGGGCGTTCGAAAAGCGTGAATTCTCCACGGGTGCTCGAGTTTTGATTGCCAGCCCCTGAGGCCTTCGCTATGCTTCCTGACGTAGAGAGCGACGCACCGTCGCGTCCTCCAACAGGATTGCCCCCCCGCCGGTTCCCCACCTGGCAAAGCCTCAGCGTCTCCTCCATCTCTTGCGGTGAGGGTTGTTTTCGCGGGGGGGTTTTCCTGATGGAATCCGAACCAGACGCCAGCGCAGCAGCGCTGGCGAGCTGCTTCAGGGCATCGCGATCTGGACCTCAGTCCTTCTTGGGATCGCCCGGCTCGCCCTTCAGCGGCGGTGGTGCGCTCCCAGGACCCCGACCGAGCCGCGCACGCTGCAGGTGGGGCCGCCGAGCCAGCACCTTGCAGCGCTCGGCCACCGGGCCCTCGCTGATGCGCTCGCACCAGCGACCGCCCGCCGGATCGATGTCGCGGGTGACCTGGAGGTAGACGAAGTCGCGCACGAGGGGATCCTCGATGCTCCGCTCCACCAACTCCGCCGCCGCGGGGGGATCCGTCATGAACAGATCGGGCAGGAAGGTGGCGTAGCACTCATCGCGAGCCGGAGAGGGATCGAGGGCCTGGCATTCGTCCAGGGACGTGGGCTCGGGGGCGGTGCCACACGCCAACAGCACGAACAGGGACAACGACAGCACGGGGCACCTCCGGCGGTTCACCCTTGCACGCGGCCTCCAGGGATGCAACTAGGTTCACCCGTTGGACCCAGAGTGTCCGGAGCCTTCATGATCCCCTACCTGCTCGATGCCTTCACCGGACCCGGCGCGGCCTTCATGTGGACCATCACCGCGGTGCTGGCATTCGGTCTGGCCGTGCTGATCGAGCGCTGCTGGGCGCTGTTCGTCCGCAACCGCTACGACGCTGCGGTCGTCCGCAAGGCCGTCGAGGCCGGCGATCCGGAGGCCGCCGTCACCGCGGCCGGCCAGTCCGAGCTGGCCCACGTGCTCCGCGCTGGCCGGGACGCCAAGGGTCCGGAGGCCGCCTGGGACGCCATGGGTGCGGCAGCCGTCGAGGCCGAGGAGGCGCTGCAGGGTCGGGTGGCCTACCTGGCCACCATCGGCAACGTCGCCACCATGCTCGGCCTGCTGGGCACCGTCTACGGGTTGATCCTGGCCTTCGGCGCCCTGGGCGACACCTCTGCCGGGGAGCGAGCCGTCCGCCTGTCCGACGGCATCTCAACCGCCATGGCCACCACCGCCTACGGCCTGCTGGTGGGCATCCCCGCCTTGGCGGCCCACGCCTGGCTCGACGCCCGCGCTCGCGCTGCGTTGGCCACCATCGAGGCCAGCGCGGGCCGCCTGGTCGCCCAGCTCCGCGGCGAGCAGCGTTGAGCCAGCTGCGCCGGCTGCGCCCTGCTCGCGAGCGGGCCACACCGGATCTCCGGCCAGGCCTGCTGTCCGTGGTGGGCCTGCTGTTCATGCTGCTGCCCTTCCTGCTGCTCACCACCTCCATCCAGAAGCTCACGGGCCTGGATCTCCAACTGGCGGGCTCCACCGGCGAGCTGGCGCCCCTGCCCCCGGGCCAGGTCGAGGCGGTGGAGGTCCACCTGCACTCGCAGGACCTGATGTTGCGCTCAGCACAGCGCACCCGGGACGTCACCGCGTCCCAGGGCGACGTCACCTGGAGCGAGATCGACCTACCCCGGCGGGAGGACGGCATGGACCTGGCCGGGCTCCAGGATGCCCTGCTGCGACTCCGGGACCTCGATCCCGAGCACGAGCGGGTGCTCGTCGTGCCCCAGGACGACGTCCCCACCACCCGGGTCGTGGCCCTGGTGGACGCGGTGCGCGCCCGCGGTGGGGAGCCGCTCTTCCCCGAGGTGGTCCTGGGCGGGTCCGAGCTGTCCCGACCTTCAGCGCCACCCGCGCCCACCCCCGACGTGGAGACCACGCCGTGAGGCGCATGCGCACCCGCCGCAGCCGCCAGGCCTTCAGCGGGCCCCTCGCCCCGCTGGTGGACATCATCACCATCCTGCTGGTGGTGCTGCTCAAGACCTACAGCGTCGATGCTCCCGTGAGGCCCGAGGATCCCGACTTCACCCTGCCCCTGTCGGCCTCGGAGTCTCCCGTCGGCCCCGCCATCGACATCGACGTCACCGCCGAGGCCATCTACGTCTCCGGCCTGCGCACTGCGGCCTCGAGCTACTACCTCGAGCACGAGGACCTGCTCATCGAAGAGCTGTACGGCCGGCTGCAGGGTCAGGCCGGCCGCGCGGTCAACGTTCGCGTGGACGGGGACATCCCCTACGCCTTGGTGCGCAAGGTGCTGTTCTCGGCCCGGGAGGCCGGGGTGCAGCGGCTGACGATCGTCGCCCAGAGCCGCAGCGGGCTCTGAGAGCTGACCGCTATCGAGACAACCAGGCCAGGCAGTGATCGCGCAGGTCGCCGCGTTCTACGGAGCGGCAGATGTCGGCGGCGATCTGGGGCTGGCTGCGCTCGATCTGGAAGGCCACGCCCAGCCGACAGGAGTCCTCGAAGGACCCGGCACGGCTGCAGTGGGCCAGGCCCGCATCGGCGAAGCGCTCCCCTGCAGCCCAGCCAGCACCGTGGATGCAGTTCTCACGGTAGACCCCCGAGGGCCCCGTGGGCACCCGCTCGCAGGCGGCGAAGGCACGGGGCAGGTCCACCCGGCCGATGTACTTGCCGATGCCGTGCCAGCAGGTCTTGCGGGTGAGCAGGTCACCCTCCTCGCGGTGGCAGACCTCGAGCACCATGTCCAGGTCGAAGACGCTCACCTCGCCCAGCACGTCGTGGCGGCAGAAGTCTCGCCAGATTCCAGCGTCATCGCAGCCCGCGAGGGCCTGATGGGGATCGATGTTCACCAGAGCCATGGCGATGCCGAAGAAGCACTGGTCCCGCCACTTCCGCGCCGGGATGCCCGGGCAGACGGCGCGTGCGGCCGCGAGATCGGTGGCCACGTGAAGCTCGGCCGCGTCGGCCTGGCACTCCATGCGCAGGCGCTTCCGTTGGACCACATCGCAGGCCAAAAGCGCGCCCTGGAGATCGCGGGGCGCCCGCTGCCGGGCCAAGGCGTGGTAGCAGACGTCCCTGAAGTCGCCCTCGTAGCGGTTGCAGGAAGCCTCGTCGTAGTGGGTTCCCTCGGCACTGGGATCGCCCCGACCCCGGTCCAGCTCGGTCTCGGGCTTGGGGGGGATGGCCACGGCCACCTGCTGCTCCAGCACGGCCTCCGAGGCGTCCGGGAGAGCCGCAGCGGCAGCCCGAGCCCCCTGGACCGCGGACACGCACAGGCCCAGGCAGACCAGGTAGAGCAGCAGGAAGGCTCGGTCGCTCATGGGTGCCTACAGGACGTAGCCGATGGCCCGCATCCGGGCCTCGACCTCGGCGCGGGAGAAGCCGGTGTCGCCTTCTTCCACCTCGGCCTCGGGGCTGGGCTCGGGCTCGGGCTCGGGCTTGCTCAACCACACGACCACCGCCACCGCAGCGAGGGCGGCCAGCGTCAGTGCGAGCATCGGGGCCAGGCGCTTCATGACGGGGTACGTATGCCGGTGGGAGGAGCCCGCCAGCCGAACACGGCGCGCCCCCTCCCCCTTCCCCGCCATGGAACCCCAAGAGCCCGTCCTCGTTCGCGTCCGCGCACTCCTCGCCGAGCCCACCGGGGGTGAGCTCGACAGCCTCATCGAGCTGATAGGGCGAAGGATTCGCGCGGTCCAGGACCGCCGTATGCGTCGCGAGGTGCTGCGCACCTGCCTCCAGGAGAGCGACGACGCGGCGGTGGTGGCGCTGCTGGAACGGATCTACAAGGGCACGGTGTCCGGTCGAAACATGCACAGGGAGCTAATGCAGGAGCTGGCCCTCGACGCCTCCCTGCTGCATGAGCTCGGCTACGACCGCATCACCGACCTGTACGAGGTGGCCCATTGGGCGGGGCTGCCCAATGTCACCCGCATGTTCCTCGGGGAGCGTCACCGGGGCAACGTCACCGCCGCCGAAGCCATGGACGACAACGAGCACCTCGAGCTGTCCGCCGGCGAGCGCCGCACCCTGGCCCGGGGCAAGGACCGCTTCTCCCTCGACCGCATCGTCCACGATCGCGACCCAAGGGTGATCGCCACCTTCCTGGACAACCCCAGGGCGGTGGAGGCCGACGTCGTGAAGGTGGCGGCGATGCGCCCCACCAAGCCCGAGATCCTGCGGGTCATCGCCCGCCACCGGCGCTGGGCCACCCGCTACAGGGTACGGCTGGCCCTGATCTGCAACCCCTACACGCCGCTGCCCATCGCCATCCAGCTGATCCCCACGATGCTCCTGCAGGATCTCCGCGAGCTGGTCTCCGCCATCCCTGTGCAGCCCGAGCTGCGCCAGGCGGCCCGCGCCGCCCTCGCCGCGCGCCTCGAGTCCCAGGGCCGGGCTCCGGGAGCGATGCCCACCGAGGTCGAGGAGAGCGCGGCTGAGGAGGCCCTGGGCGAGCTGGGTGCAGGCGCCGAGGAATAGCCGCGCTACTTGCGGTCGACCTCCACCGCGTCCTCGACCTCGTCCTTCACCAGGTCGTCGAGGTTGGGGTTGAGCACACTGTCGACCTCGCGCTGGGCCTTGCGGAACTGGCGCAGACCCTTGCCCAGCTGACGGCCCACGGCGGGCAGCTTGCCCGCGCCGAACAGCAGCAGCACGATGACGAGGATGACCAGCAGCTCCGGCACACCCAGGGTGGGGAGCAGGGGAAGGAGTGTCATCGCGCACCTCCGGTGGGCTGGCCGTCTTCGACGACCCAGCGCCCGGCCTTGATCACGTGGGTTGCTCGGTGGCCGCCGAGGTACTGGACCAGCACCGCGAGCTCGGCTGGTTCGCCGGGAGGGGGTGCCAGCAGGACCATGTCGGCCGCGGAGCCCTCGCCCAGCCAGCCCAGGTCGTCGCGCCCCAGGGCTCGGCCCGCGTTGCGGGTGATGCCCAGCAGGGCCTCGTCCACCCGCAGGCCCATACGCAGACACGCCAGGGTGGCGCAGCTCCACAGGTCTCGCACGGGGCTGGAGCCCGGATTGAAGTCGGTGGAGACGGCCATGGGGACACCGGCCTCGCGCAGCGCACCCACCGGGGGCGCTGGGTCCTTCAGGTACAGCTGCGCGCCGGGCAGCAACACCGCGACCGTGCCATGCTCGGCCATCGCTCGCACGCCGGCCTCGTCCAGCTGCTCGAGGTGGTCCGCGCTGGTGGCGCCCAGCTCGGCCGCGAGGGCCGCGGCGCCGGTGTGGGCCACCTGCTCCGCATGGATCCTCGGGATCAGGCCGTGGGCTCGACCAGCCTCGAGGATGGCCCGAGCCTCCTCGAGAGTGAATGCGCCCCGGTCGCAGTACACGTCGATGAAGCGCGCCAGGGGAGCACAGCGGGGGAGCTGCTCCTCGATGACCTGCCGAACGTAGGTGGCCCGATCCCCGCGGTGCTCCCGGGGTACCGCGTGTGCCCCCAGGCACGTGGGCAGGATCTCCACGGGGCTGTCGACCGCAGCCATGGCCCGGAGCATTCGCTCCTCGGTAGCGGGGTCGAGGCCGTAGCCGGTCTTGACCTCCACGGTGGTCACCCCCAGGGCGAGCATCGCCTCGAGGCGCTGCTCGAGCAGGCCGCGAAGCTCATCCAGGCTCGCCCGCCTCGTGGCTTCCACCGTGGACAGGATCCCACCCCCAGCCTCGAGGATCTCGGTGTAGGTCGCACCGGCCAGGCGCCGCTGGAACTCCGCAGCGCGGCTGCCGGCGAAGAGGCTGTGGGTGTGGCAGTCCACCAAGCCGGGGAGCCCCACGAGCCCCTGGCAGGAGACGGTTCGCGCAGCCGGTGGGGCTTCGCCGCTGGGTCCCACCCAGACCACGCGATCACCAGCGAAGGCAACCGCAGCGTCGCGGAGAACGCCGGCTTCCCGGCCGGTGAGCAGCTCGTCGATGTGGAGGAAGAGCAGGCTGACGTTCATGGGTGCTCCGTAGGGTGACCGCCGGGACCAGCACGATCGCGGGATCTTCCCGCTAAGCCCGCTGTTGCCACCCGATTCGACCGATGCTACAACGCCTGTCCGGAGGCCCGCTCCGGTCGCCCTGTCCAGAATCCACCAGGATACTGTCCAGCGCACGGCGTCAGGACTCCTAACCCCTGCACGGCCCTGCTGACTCGGGCTCTTCGCGAACCCCAACACGCCACGAGGTCCCATGCGCGCCCTCCCCCTCCTGCTCCTCACGGCCGTCGCCTGCACTACCAACCCCTACGATCAGGGCAAGCAGGACTACGACGACACCGGCGACACCAACGTCGAAGGTGACACCGACACCGACACCGACACCGACACCGACACCGACACGGATGCCGACGGTGACACCGACGCCGACGCCGACACCGACGCCGACTCCGACGCCGACACCGACACATGCCCCAGCGGCTACGACCCGGTGGACCAGGGCTCCTGGAGCCGCGACTACTCCGTCACCTACCAGGGCGAGTCCACCACCGGCACGCAGTCGGGCCAAGGGGCTGCCAGCGCCTACGGTGTCGATGGATTCAAGTACGACGACGTGATCGGCGGCAACAACGCCTGGGACGTCACCACCTTCGTCTCCTGCGAAGGCGACGAGGGCGACGGCATGTACGTCTACGGCTGGGAAGGCACGGTCACCTACACCATGATGCACATGCCGATGACCATGGACGTGGTGGCTGTGGACAATCCCCCCCGACTCTACCTGCCCTCCGAGGCCGAGACCGGCTACCGCGGCTCCTGGTCCTACGACTACACGGTCAATGTCGAAGGCACCATGCACGGCCACGGCCACGCCAAGCAGTACCCGATCACCTTCTCGGGCACATACCAGGAGATCGGCTTCGAGTCCTACACCCTCCCCACGGGTGGGACCTACCAAGCCTACAAGCTCACCAACTCCTACCACATGAGCAACAGCGGCACGATGGAGGAGATGGACGGCTACGCCGAGCAGTACTGGATCAGGGGGCTCGGCCTGGTCGAAGAGACCCACTATGATCTGTCAACCAGT
>CAZHIK010000205.1:0-11302 GCA_964532635.1 uncultured Enterobacterales bacterium | reverse complement strand
CCCGGGCGCTGCAGGAGGAGGGGCGAGCCGATGCGGTGGGCGCGGTGAACATGAGCTTCGACCACTGAACACCATGGAGGAAACGACCCGATGACCACCCCGCTCCGGTGTCTCCCGTTGCTGATCCTCCTGGCCGGCTGGAGCGGTATTGCGCTCGCCGAGCCGCCCGTCCCCGACGACGAGCTCGATCTCCCCGTGGCGCCCGAGGAGGGCAGCCCCAAGGCGCTGGCCCTCGAGGCCTACTCCGAGCGCTGGCTGGCCGTGGGCGAGCTGCGACGGGACTACCGCCTCGGTGCCGATCCCATGGGCATGGCCACCACCGTGCGCGTCTACACCTGGGGCGTGTACGAGGGCGGAAGCAGCGCGCTCACGGCGCTGCAGTTCGCTCGCCGGGTGGACGACGCCCAGATGCGGAGGAAGATCGGGGTCATCCGCCTGACCACCAGCCTGCTGGGCCTGGGGGCGATCGGCGGGGGGGCGCTCTGCTGGCAGGGCGTCGAGGAGAACAGCTACCTGACCACCCCTGGGATCGTGCTGCCCGCTGCTGGACTGGCAGCCCTGGTGCTCGGGATCACGGCTACCAAGCCCCTCGATCGCCTCTACGAACCCAGCCTGGCCTCCCCGCTGGCGGTGGACTTCAACAATCGCCTGCGTGCCGAGCTGGGCCTGCACGCCGACGACACCATGCGCCTCGAGCTCGAGGGCCCGGTGTCGGTCTGGAAGCCAGGCGTCGAGGTCGACTCTGGCATCGACGCATTGGTGGATCCGCCCTAGCGCCACCCCGCCTCGTCACCCCTCGCCCCAGACCATGACCGGGGCCATTGCACCCCCTGTGACCACGGGTAAAGCCTCTGGAACCCCTGAGGCCGATCCCGGCCCACATCCCCCCTGGAGAGCACAGCATGAGCCAAGCCCGAGGCGAAGCAGGTCCCCGCGGCGGCAAGGTCCGCAGCGACTGCTGGGTCGCGTTCGAGCCCCGTGAAAGCGGCGGCCTGGACGTGCAGGTCAAGTCCAAGGTCCAGTCGATGTACGGCGAGAACATCCGGCAGCAGGTGCTGGCCGGCATGGCCGAATTGGGCATCGAGCACGGCCTGGTGGAGGTCGAGGACGCCGGGGCGCTGCCCTTCGTCATCATCGCCCGCCTCGAGACCGCCGTGCGGCGTGCTCTCGGCACACTCGAGGCCCAGATCCTGCCGGACAAGACGGTGGAGCTGGCCCCCTCGGCTCGCGACCGCTTCCGGCGCTCGCGGCTGTACCTGCCGGGCAACACGCCCACGCTGATGTACAACGCCGGCCTGTACGGCGCCGACGGTGTGATCCTCGATCTCGAGGACGCCGTGGCCGTGGCCGAGAAGGACGCGGCCCGCTGTGTCATCCGCAACGCGATGCGGGTCATCGACTTCGGCGGCGCTGAGATCATGGTGCGCATCAACCAGGGCGAGCGCGGCCTCGAGGACCTCGAGTGGATCGTGCCCCACGGCGTGCAGCTCATCCTCATCCCCAAGGTCGAGAGCGCCGAGGAGGTCCAGGCGGTCGATGCGCGTATCGGCGAGATCTGCGACCGGCTGGGCATCACCGAGCCCATCTGGCTCATGCCCATCATCGAGAGCGGTCGGGGCACCCTGAAGGCCCTCGAGATCGCCGAAGCCTGCCCCTACGTGTGCTCTATGGCCATCGGCCTCGAGGACTACACCGCCGACATCGGCGTGCCGCGCACCAAGGAAGGCACCGAATCACTGTGGATGCGAGGCTTCGTCATCAATGCCTCCCGCGCGGCGGGTATCCAGCCCATCGACACCGTCTTCTCCGACGTGGCTGACGAAGAAGGCCTGCGCGCTTCGGTGCGCGAGGCCAAGGCCATGGGCTTCGACGGCAAGGGCTGCATCCACCCGCGCCAGATCCCGGTGGTCAACCAGGAGTTCGCCCCCACCACCGCCCAGATCGACAAGGCCAAGCGCATCGTGCTCGCCTTCGACGACGCCACCGCCCAAGGCCTGGGCGTGGTCAGGCCTTGGGCAACAAGATGATCGATCCCCCCGTGGTCAAGCGCGCGCTGCACACCGTCAAGCTCGCCATCGCCACCGGTCTTTTGGCCGAGAACTGGAAGCAGGAGGGCTAGCCATGTCCAAGGTCGAAATGGTGAAGAACGCGGTGGGTCGCATGATCCCCACCATGGTCAACGGCGTGCCCCAGGAGCCCTTCAAGGGGGTCGGGAAGCACCAGCCCACCGGGCGCAAGGCGGGCCCGCCCATCGCCCAGGCCGGCGACTACCCTCGCAGCGGCGACAAGCGCGTGGGCAGCATCAAGGAAGCCCTGATCAAGTGCGGCATCAAGAGCGGCATGACCATCGGCAACCACCACCACTTCCGCAACGGCGACCTGCTCATGCTGCAGGTCTTCCAGGCCTGCGAAGAGCTGGGCATCAAGGATCTGGTCTGGTTCCCTTCGGCGGCGTTCCCCTGCCACAAGCCGGTCATCGAGTTCATGAAGCGCGGCGTGGTCAAGCGCGTCGAGGGCTCGCTCAACGGCCCGCTGGGCGCCTACGCGTCCCGAGGCGGCATGGACGGCGTGGCGGTGCTGCGCTCCCACGGCGGCCGCTGGCAGGCGGTCCAGGACGGCGAGGTCCACATCGACATCGCCTTCGTGCCGGCGCCCACGGCCGACTTCTTCGGCAACTGCACCGGCGACCGCGGCCCCAACGCCTGCGGCAGCATCAACTTCGGCCTGGTCGACTCGATGTACGCCGACAAGGTCGTGGTCTGCACCGACAACCTGGTGCCCTTCCCCTGCCTGCCCTGGCAGGTCCAGGGCAACAACGTGGACTACGTGGTCGAATTGGACGACATCGGCGACCCCGCCAAGATCATCTCCGGCACCACCCGCATCACCAAGTCCCCGGCGCGGCTGCTGATCGCGGAGTACACCGCCAAGTTCATCCGTGCCTGCGACCTGTACCGCCCCGGCTTCTCCATGCAGGCGGGCGCGGGCGGCACCGCCCTGGCCACCGCCATCTTCCTGCGCGACTACATGATCGAGGACGACATCCGTGCGGCCTTCATGCGCGGCGGCTCCACCAAGTACATGGTGCAGATGTTGGAAGAAGGCCTCACCGGCTTCATCCTCGACGGCCAGACCTTCGACCTCGAGGGCGTGCGCTCCATCCGCGAGAATCCCAACCACGTGCCCACCAGCCCGTTCACCTCGTACAACTGGCACGGCAAGGGCTGCTTCGCGTCCATGGTGGACTTCGTGGTGCTGGGCGCCACCGAGGTCGACGTGAACTACAACGCCAACGTGGCCACCCACACCGATGGTCAGATGCTCCACGGCATCGGCGGCTGGCAGAACTGCCTGGACGCCAACGTCACCATCCTGCCCATCCCCAGCTTCCGCAACCGGGTGCCCATCATCATGGACGAGGTCACCACCCTGTGCGGCCCGGGCGAGCTGATCGACGTGATCATCACCGAGCGTGGCATCGCCATCAACCCACGGCGCACCGACCTCATCGAGCAGACCAAGGACGCTGGCTTGCCCATCAAGCCCATCGAGCAGATCAAGGAAGAGGTCGAGCGCTTCTGCGGCGGCCCGCCGGCCAAGCCCCGTGTGACAGACGAGATCATCGGCGTCGTCAAGTGGGTCGATGGAACGGTGATCGATACGATCTACCGGGTGGCGGACTAGCCAGGGGAGCTCGGCTCCCCGACCTCCACCGTCACCTCCACCTCGTCGTAGGGAACGCTGCCGCACCCCGAGTGCGGGACGAAGCTGGCGTCGGCGGTCCAATACGCCGCGATGCTCCGGCCCTCGATCAGCTCGAACTGCGCAGTGGCCTCCAGCTCGCAGGTTCCGTCCTCGAACCAGCAGGTCCAGCCAGCGGTGGAGCAGTCGGGCTCGAGGCCGGCGGTGGAGAAGCTCCAGCCCAGCTGGGCTCGGAGTGGGGTGGAGACCCGGGTGGAGCTGACCTCAGTGCCCTCGGTGATGGTCTCGCCACATCCATCGACGAGTGTCACGGCCAACTCGTAGGGGATGGGGTCCATCCAGGGCAGGGCGTCGTCCGTGTCGGCGGTGTCGGCGGTGTCCACCGGAGCCGGGGGGGCATCGAGCGTGACCGTGAGCCCTCCCCTGGTGGCGTGGGTCGGCCTGGGGGTGGTCACCCGAATGGTGAGGGGAACGGCCACGGTGGAGCCCGCGCTGTCGAGGGAGACCAGCTCTTCCTCGGTCTGATCGCCGTACCAGATCCGGTCGAAACTGGTCGCCGACAGCACCACGCCGATGCCCGCCAGGCCGAGCAGGCTCATGAGGCGGCGGTGGGCGTGCGGGGTGAGGGGCAACGGCGTCCTCCAGGGGCAGTGTTGCGCCTGGAGGAGGTGGGTGTCCATGGGTGATGTGAGAGAATGGTGCCTCGAAGAGGTGCTTCTCGATGCGCTCCCCGCTTTCGATCTTCGCGCTGTTGATCTGCGCTGGCTGCGGTGAGTCACCCGAGCGGACCCCCGGGGAGACTGCCCCTACCAGCTGCGCCCCCGGCTACCTCCCCGACGCTGGCACCTGCGTCCCCGAGGCCTGCGGCGCTGGCACCTGGGGCAATCTCGCGGTCGACGCCTCTACCGTCTTCGTCCGCGCCGAAGCCCCCGAAGGCGGCGACGGTTCCGAAGCTTCCCCTCTCCGCAGCATCCAGCCGGCCCTGGACCTCGCCGGCAGCAAGGGTGGCGGCCTCGTCGCCGTCGCGGCCGGCACCTACGCCGAGGCCCTGACCCTGAGCTCCGACCACGCCGGGGTCCACCTGGCGGGGCGCTGCCGCGAGCTGGTGGTGGTGGGCGCTGGCGAGCAGCACGAGAAAGGGGAGGCGGTCAGCATCTCCACGGCTGCCGCCGAGGTGCAGCTGTCTGGGCTGAACATCTCGGGCCCGAGCCGCATCGGGGTGTACATCGGCTCTGGGACCGTTGGCTTCGAGGACGTCACCATCCAGGGATCTCTGAGTCTGGGGATGTGGGTCGATCGCTACAGCCTGGTCGCGCCGACCTACGTGGAGCTTTCGAGGACCGAGTTCGTTGGAAACTCCCAGCTGGGATTGTTGGTGTCTGGGCTCGCGGCCGAGGTCGTGCTCAGGGACAGCGCCGTGCGGGGCACGCTGGAGGGTGAGCCCGGACAGTGGGGCTACGGCGTCATGGTCGATGACGGGGGGCGGCTCACCGCCGTGGGCAGCGAGGTCTCGGAAAACGTCCAGGTGGGGATCGCGGTGCTGGACTCGGACACCGAGGTCTCCCTCGAACGCTGCACCCTGCGGGACACCATGCCCAGCTCTGAGGGCGAGTTCGGCTACGGCCTTATGGTCCTCGATGGCGCCAAGGTGGATCTGAACGGCTGCGAGATCGTCGGGAACACCCGGATCGGTGTCGTGGGAAACAACCCGGGCACACGGATCTCCATCCGTGGCAGCACTGTCAGGGACACGCTTCCGGGGCCGGACGGTGAGGGCGGGCTGGGCATCTCGGTCCACGACGCTTGCTCGCTGAGCCTCGACGACTGCGAGCTGTCGGGGAACCGCTCGTCAGCGGTGTTGGCGTACGACGCGGGCACCGAGGTGGTGCTGCGGGACAGCGCCATCCGCGACACCCTGCACGCCGAGGACGGCCTGGGCGGCTATGCCCTGCAGGTCACCTCAGGCGGCTCGCTGCTCGCGGAGGGGTGCGACTTCCACGGAAACACCCGGCTCGGGATGTTGATCGGCGACACCGGCACCCAGGCGGTGCTGCGGGACTGCTGGGTGCGGGACACCCTGCCCACCGATGAGGCCCTGATCGATGGCGATGAGCTGGGCGGGTACGGCATCCAGGTCGATGAGGGTGCCTCGCTCCTGGTCGAGGGCGGCGAGATCTCCGGGAACACCGAGCTGGGCGTCCTGGCTCTCGCAGCCGGCACCGAGGTGGTGCTGCGGGACTGCTGCGTCCGCGACACCCTGCCGGAAGCGACCGGGCGCAAGGGCGTGGGCATCGAGGCCCAGCAGGGAGCGACGGTGCGTGCCGAGGGCGTGCTGCTCCGGCGGAACCAGGCCGTCGGCGCCATGGCTGCCGATCCGGGCTCCGAGATCTCGCTGTGGGGTTGTACCGTGCGCGACACCCTGCCCGATGTGATGGGCAACACCGGGTATGGCGTGTCGGTCCTGGATGGTGCGACCGTCGTGGCCCAGGCCTGCGATCTGGTCTCGAACACCAGCGTTGGGTTCGCGGTCGACGGCGCAGGCTCGCTGGCCGCGCTGAGTGACTGCTCCATCACAGGCACGACGGCTGGCCACGGCAAGAAGGGGGCTGTGGGGATCGGGGCTGTCGTCCAGGGAGAAGCGCGGCTGGTGGCCCGGGACCTGGTCGTCCGGGACTCCGACGGGCCGGGGCTCCGGTCGGGGCTCCAGGGCTCGCAGCTTATCTGCGACGACTGCGCGCTGATCGACAACCGCTTCGCGGGGGCGGTGGTCAAGCTCCACGGCGAGCTGGTGCTCCGGTCCACGCTCGTGACCGGCACCCGCGAGAGCGTCAACCTGGGGGGCGGCGTGGGCGTCTACGCAGAGGCCCCCCCGATGTTCCTGCCTCCCAGCCTCACCATCGTCGACAGCGTCATCACCGACAACCTGATCTCCGGTGTCCACCTGGTCGGAGAGGGGACCTACATCCTCAGGGGCAACGAGATCTCCGGCTCCGCGGCCCTGCCCCACGGCGGCACGACGCGCTGCGGCGATGGGGTGTACGCCGCAGGTGTCCAGGTCTGGGATGGCAGCGCCGGCTTGCTGCTCGAGAACAACACCGTGACGGGGAACGAGGGCACCGGTCTGTTCCTCGACAACGCTCAGGCCGTGCTCGCGGAGAACAGCTGGTGGGACAACGCCCCCGATCTGCTGGTCCAGGGTGAGGCCTGTCATGCGGCCGGGGACGACTACGACGAGGCCCCGGAGCGGGTGATTTGCCCCGAGTGGGATCAGCCTGTCTGTGAGCTCGACTTCAGCCTCGAGGTGTCCGTCGGCGATATCGATGAGGCCCGTGGGGTGCTACCGCCGATCGGGACCGAGCCCTCCCTCGTTGTGGACAGGCCGCCCGAGCTCTCCCGCCCGCTGGCTCGAACCCGCCTTGGCAGCGGAGGCTGAGCCAGGGGATACTCGTGGACGGAGGAGCGCATGAGCTGGCTGGTCCTTGCGGCGTATTTGCTCGCGGCCTGTGGTGAAGAGCCCCGGGTCGAGGACAGCGGTGCGCCTGTCAGCTGTGCTCCCGGCTACCACCTCGACGCAGGCACCTGCGTCCCCGAGTCATGCGGCACCGGCGCTTGGGGAGACCTCAAGGTGGACGCCTCCACCATCTTCGTGGACAGCGCGGCCCCCGAGGGCGGCGACGGCAGTGAAGCCTCCCCATTCCCCACCATACAGCCCGCCCTGGACCTCGCCGGCAGCCGCGGCGGCGGCCTGGTGGCCGTTGCGGCCGGCAGCTACGCCGAATCCCTCGCGCTCACCCCCGTGCACGCCGACGTCCACCTGGCTGGCCGCTGCCGCGCGCTGGTGGTCCTCGACGCCAGCGGTGTGGGTGATGACACGCCGGGGATCGACATCGCCACCGGCGGCGTTGCGGTGACCATCTCGGGCTTGGCGGTGGTGGACGCGCCCGCCGAAGGCATCTGGGTGCGCTCGGGCCTGGTGAGCTTGGTGGAGATCTCTGTCCTGCGCTGTGGCGGGGTCGGGATCTGGGCCTGGCGCCCTGGCCTCGTCCAGCCCACCGAGGTCGAACTCGAAGGTTGCCTGCTGGCCGACAACACCGTGGCCGGGGTGGTGGCCGAGTACGCAGGCACCGAGCTGAGGCTCCGAGACTGCACGCTTTCCGGCACCCTCCCCGACGCGGCAGGGGAGCACGGCTACGGCGTCCAGGTCAGCGGAGCCGCGGCCCTCGAGGCCGTGGGCTGCGAGTTCTCTCGGAACGCCAGGTTGGGGATACTGGTCTGCGATCCGGCGACCGAGGCCGTGGTGACGGACTGCAGCATCGAGGGCGGGCTCAGCCTGGGCGGGGGTGCCGTAGGGGGCGGGGTGAGGGTGTTCGGCGGTGGCACGCTCAGCTTCGACGGTAGCACCATCAGCGGCGCGGCCGAGGCCGGGGTGTTGGTGGAGGGAGCGGGCAGCGAGGTCTGGCTTGGGGGCAGTTTGGTGCGGGACTCGGTGCCCTACCTGGGCCTCAGCAATGGACTGGGGGTCGTGGTGCTCGACGGGGCGGCCCTCGAGGCGGAGGCCTGCGAGATCGCGGGCAACCTCGCGACCGGCTTGCTGGCCGCCGATCCGGGCACCGAGGTCACCCTCTGGGGCTGTGAGGTGCGGGATACCTCGTCCGCCCCCGGTGGTGGTCACGGCAGCGGTCTTGGTGTCAGCAGCGGCGCTACCTTGCACGCGAGCGGCTGCCTGGTCTCCCGCAACCGCGAGTCCGGCATCGCCATCAGCGACGAGGGCAGCTTGGTGGTCCTGCGGGACTGCACCGTGCAGGACACCCTGCCCAACGACGACCAGGCCGCCGGCTACGGGCTGTATGTCGGAGGCGGCGCGACGCTGCTCGCTGTTGGGTGTGCCCTGCTCGACAATCACCAGGCCAGCCTTGTGGCCTCGGGACAGGGCACCACCGTCGCGCTGCACGACATGGCCATCCGGGGAACCCGGATCAACGCGGGTGTCCAGGGCGTCACCGCCCTGGGTATCAGCACCCAGAGCGGCGCGTCGCTCGAGGCCACGGATCTGATCGTCTCCGACAACGAGGGGCCCGGCCTGTACGTGATCAACACCGGCTCTCGGCTCAGCTGCAGCGGCTGCGAGCTGATCGACAACCAGTTCGCAGGTGCTGCGGCCATCGAAGGAGGTGCGCTGGTGCTCTCCGACTCTCGCATCACCGGCTCGGGTCAGAACGTGAACCTGGGCGGGGGTGTGGGCGTGTACTCAGCCCAGCAGTGGGGTGGGGGCGAGCCTTCGCTACACCTCCAGGACTGCCACGTCTCCGACAACCACCTCGCGGGGGTCCACCTGTCGGGCGAAGGCAGCTTCGTGCTGGTGGACAACGAGATCGCCCGCAGTGTGGCGGTGAGTCATGGCTCGGAGACCCGCTGTGGTGACGGTGTGTACGCGGACGAGACCACGGCCTGGGATGGCTCGGATGGGCTGCTTGTCGTGGGCAACAATATCGCGGACAACCAGGGCGCCGGACTGCTTCTCGACGATGCTTGGGCCGCGCTGTCCGGCAATGATTGGCGGGAGAATCGGACCGATCTCGTGGTGCAGGGTGACGCCTGCCTCGCTCCCCGGGACGACTGGGCGGAGGTCTCCGTCCGGGAGATCTGCCCGGAGTGGGAGCGGCCGGCGTGCTCGCTGGAGTTCGGCCTCCTCCTCGACGTCACGGAGATCGGGCGCGGTCGGTGAGCCCTCCCGCTGCGGCGACGGCGTCTACGCCACCGACGTGGCTCCTTGGTTCGACCACCCTTCGGACCTGCTGGCGCAGGGCGAGGCCTGCCTCTCGCCCCTCGGCAGCTACAGCGAGGCTTCCGTGCAGGTCCTGTGCCCCGAGTTTCACCAGCCAGTCTGCGAGCTCCACTATCGGATGAACCTGGCCGTCGAAGAGATCGATCCCACCGGGCTGGTGCCGCCGCCCCTGGGGCTCGAGCAGTCGTTCGCTCGGCTCGCTCGGCCTGAGAGCTCGCTCCTGGCTCCGCCCGCGCGTGTTGGCGGCGAAGGCAGAGCCGGGGGATACTTGCGTCGAGGAGCGCATGAGCCGGCTGGTCCTTACAATACCGCTGCTGGCGGCCTGTGGTGAGGAGCCCCGGGTGGAAGACAGCTGCGCGCCTCCCGGCTGTGCCCCCGGCTACCTCCTCGACGGCGCCAGCTGCGTCCCAGAGGCCTGCGGTACGGGCAGTTGGGGCACGCTGGAGCTCTCCGACGCCACGGTCTTCGTGGACATCGAGGCTGCGGAGGGGGGCGACGGCTCGGAGCAAGCCCCATTGCGTTCCATCCAGGCCGGGCTCGACCTGGCGGGCGCCCGGGGCGGCGGGTCGGTGGCGGTGGCGGCGGGGAGCTACCCCGAGACCCTCGAGCTTCACCGCGGGCACAGCGGTGTCCGGCTCGCCGGTCGCTGCGCCGACCTGGTGGTGCTGGACGCCAGTGTGGGGGATGGGGACACGCCCGGGATCGACATCGGCGTGACGGGCGGCGAGGTGGAGCTGTCGGGATTGAGCGCTCGAGGGTCCAGCTACCAGGGGGTGCGGCTGAGCTCCGGCCGAGCGTTGCTGGAGAGCATGCGAGTGGAGGAGAGCGCCTACGTGGGCGTGGTGGTCCTCGGCTCGAGCTTGCTGGATCCCTCGGAGCTCGAGATCGAGGGTTGCGAGCTTCTCGGAAACCATGTCCTCGGGCTGTTGGCCATGAGCGACGGCACGGAGGTCCGGCTGCGCGACACCGTGGTGCGCGACACCTTGCCCGATGGAAGCGGCAGCTTCGGCTTCGGAATCCAGGTCAGTGACGGTGCGGTGTTGCGGGTGGAGGGCTCGGAGTTGGTGGGGAACAGCATGCTCGGTGTTGTCATCGAGGATGCTGGTTCCGAGGTGCTACTGCAGGACAGTCGCGTGGCGGACACGCGCCCAGCGGCGAACGGGACGCTGGGGGTAGGCATTCAGCACTTCGGTGGTGCGACCTTGCTGGTGGAGGGCTGCTCCATCTCCGGAGGCCTGGCCGCTGGGGTGCTCGCGGTCGGCTCGGGCACCGAGGTCGTGCTCCGGGACAGCGTGTTCACCGGGGAGCCCCTCGAGGCCGGGAACGGTGGTGCCATCCAGCTGAGCGATGGAGCGACGCTGCAGGCCGAGGCTTGTGAGATCGCCGAGCACCAGGGGGTTGGTGTCTTCGTCGCAGAGCCTGGAACCGCCGCCACACTGGCGGGCTGCACCGTGCGAGACACACGGCCCGTGGCCGACGGTCGCTACGGCTACGGCGTCGAAGTTCACGGTGGGGCCGGGCTGCGGATGCTGAGCTGTGAGGTCGCCGACAACGCGGCCGTCGGTGTCTTCGCGGGCGGTGCGGGCACGGTGGTTCGGCTCTGGGACACGGTGGTCCGCGGCACCGTGCTCGGTCTTGGAGAAAACGGCGCGATCGCACCCGGGATCTTCGTGCAAGACGGCGCCCAGCTGTGGGCCGAGGGCTCTGCCGCCCTCCTCAACGAGGGTCCCGGGCTGTACGTGGCGACGGAGGGCTCGGAGCTGCACTGCAGCGACTGCGAGGCGCTCGAAAACCAGTTCGCCGGTGCAGCGGCCG
>CAZHIK010000204.1:0-11352 GCA_964532635.1 uncultured Enterobacterales bacterium | reverse complement strand
GGTCAACCCCGCCCCTACAGTGGCCTTCTCGTGTTCGTGTTCGTGTTCGTGCTCTGTTTGGGTCCGCTCGGCCGTCAGGCAGACGATCTGGCTGCGTTGGTGGCGGGCCAGGGCGGTGCGGGTGGGGCTGTCGATCAGGCCCACGCGGTGCCAGCGTTGGATCTGGGCCAGCACGCCGGCGTGGAAGGCGATGGCGGCGCGGGTCTGTTCGCCGGGAGGGCTCTGCTCACGCGACATGGAGCACCTCCGCGCTGGGCTCGAAGACTCCCCGGCGCAGGCGGCCGTGGACGCCGTTGGCGTCGATGGCGGGCCAGCGGGAGCCGCTGTGAGCCAGGCGCTCCTCCAGCAGCGCCAGGAGCGCACGCTGCTCCTCAGGCAGCCCCGCCAGCAGATCGGCGAAGCGCTCGGGCTGCTCGCGGTAGCCGTGCAGGGCCGCCACCCGGCCCCAGGTGGAGCCCGGGGCGCCCTCGAAGGCCTCGCTCAGGCAGCGCACGGTGTCCTTGGCCAGCGCCTCTCCGCGGCTGTTCAGGCGCCGCGCGAGCTCGCGCAGGGCGCCCTCGCCCGAGAGGGCGGCCTGCACCGAGCGCTGGAAGGCCTCCTCGTCACCAGGCTCCGGGCGGGCGTCCCACAGGGCTCGCAAGGAACCGGTGATGGCTCCGTGCTCGGGATCGTGGCGGGGGGTGTAGCGCAGGGTGACGGCCGCGGCGATCCCGCGCTCCCGCAGGCTGCCGCGCAGCTCGAGCTCGCAGGGTTGGTCGAGCCAGCGGGGCGGCAAGCCTTCGGGCCAGCGGTCGCAGCTCGCGCCCCCCAGGCTCGCGGGCACCGCCTGGGCCAGCACGCTGCCGGCGTCGTCCAGCACCACCAGGCCCGTGCAGCCGAGGGTGCCGAGCACCCGACTGCAGCGGGCCAGCACCACCGCGGTGGACAGCGGGCAGTTGGCCCGGCGGGTGGCCCAGCGGCCGGTGAAGATCAGGTTCTCGAGGCCCGTCACCGCCGGGGTGGGCAGGGGAGGGCCCAGCTCGGAGCAGGGGTCCAGGGCCAACAGGGCGTCGTAGATCACGGCTGCCTCCTTCGCTTCTCGCCGCCCGGTCCCTACGCAAGAAGCGTGCTCACCGCGAGGGGGACGTCCGCTCCGTGACCCGCGTTGTCGCTGAATCACCGTTCAGTGCGGTATTTCCGACTGAGCGGTCATTCATGAGAGCCGGGCGTCGCTCGAGGTCGGGGTGCGAAGGATGATTCGCACCTGTGCATGGGTCTGGCGCACAGGCTTCGCACCCCGTCGCCGGCTATGCAGCCATCAGCCCCGGAGAACCGATGCCCCTGCTCCGACGCCTCCTCCCGGTCCTCTTCCTGGTCCTGGCCACCGCGGCTGCGGCGACGACCCTGACCAGCGAATCCCGGTTCTGTCCGGTCTGTGCCGAGCCCATCGCCGTGCAGTCCCCCATGTCCACCAACGATGCGGGTGGCCAGGATCGCGACCTGCTGAGGCGGGCCCACGGTGCCCAGGTGTTCATGGAGGTGGTGGCCACCTGCGGTCAGTGCGGCTTCACCGGCTGGCCGGCGGACTTCCCCGCGGACAAGCCTCGCAAGCGGCGGGGCAAGGCCAGCGGTGAGGATGGGGATCTCGCCCTGACCAGGGAGCAGATCCAGGCCGTCGAGGGGGGCGCCCTCGAGCGCCCCGAGGCGCTGGAGGGCGTGCCCTTCCGGGCCGAGGCCCCCTACGGCGATCTGCCCTCCTGGGCGCGGCTGGACATGCTGGCCCAGACTGTGGCGCTGCGCGGCGGCGACGCCGAGCGGGTGGCGGACATCTACCTGCAGACGGCCTGGGCCGTGCGCATGGGCTACCACCCCGTGCACCTGCGGAGGGATGATCCCAGCGACGCCCAGCGGGAGTGGCTCTTCGCCAAGCTGACCGAGTACTCGGATCAGGCCACCGAGCTGAACATGTTCAACCCGGCCGATGTGGAGGTCTGGGTGGGCATCCGACTGCTCACCGGCGCCCAGCGGGCCCCCGGGGACCTGCGCTGTCTGAGCGCTGGCTACGGCGCCAGCCTGATGCGCTCCCACGGGGAGCACGACGCGCTGCTGGCGTCCTTCGACACCCTGGACGACTGCTTCCCCGCCGGCGAGTGGCCCGGCAAGGCCGAAGCCATCCGCGAGTCGGTACAGCTCGAGCGGTACTACCAGGGCCTGGCCCGCGACGGCTTCGTGGCCGCCCTGGAGCAGGGCCTGCCCCAGGGAGAGAAGGCCGCCATCACCACCTACCTGGTGGGGGAGTTGGAGCGGCGGCTGGGCGACCACGACGCTGCTCGCGAGCACTTCGAAGCGGCCCTGGCATCGTCCCCGCCCGAGGGCCTTGACCGCTGGATCGAGCAGCAGAGCTGCCTGCTGGGCCAGGAGGATCCCATCCTGGGCCTGCTGCTGTGCTGGGGCGACCTGCCGCCCCCGACTCCGCCCGCGTCTCATGAGCTGACGCCCGATCTGGAGCCCGAGCCCGCGGAGTGAGCCGAGCCCGGCTTTCCGGGGTGGGCTATGTCCCTCGTCTTCCCGACGGAGGGTCGAACATGAAGGTGGTCCTGGAGCTTGGTGAGTTCATTCGGTGCGACATCCTGGCGTGGTCCGGTGTGGACTTCGGCGGCAAGCGCACCGCCCTGCGAGTCTTCCCCACCGGCAACGTCAAGGGTGAGCTGGACTCCGAGCAGGTGCACTCCATGGTCATCCGTGCCTTCCACGGCACCCGGCTGATCCTGTGCACCCGCTCCACCGGCGACTTCGAGGACGGCCCCTGGCGCTGCGTGCGCATGGTCCCGGGGCACACCATCCCCTCCGAGGATCCCCGGGGCATGCCCGGCGTGCGCCTGCCCCACCTCGACCGGCTCGACGAGCCTTCCAAGTTCCGCACCAACCAGCAGCTGGCCACCAGCTACCCGCTGGTGGAGCGCTTCGACGACGGCGAGAGCTGGACCTTCGGCACCACGGGCATCCCTGTCATCGAAGGACATGTGCGCCGCATCATCATCGAAAAGGACGACGGCCCCCGGGTGCGCCAGATCGGCGATGCCGAGCGCATGGCCCGCGTGTTGATCGACAAGGCTCGCGAGGTGGCCCCGGACGGCTTGCCGTCCCTGGTGGACGTGGCTGTTGCCCAGCTGGGCGAGCCCGATGGCGCGGCGTTCCGGCGCTGGGCCGAGAAAGAGTGAGATCCTCAACCGCTCGGTAGAAAAAACAGCTCGATCCCTCTCGGCAAGGCGGTTATCGGCCGTGACCCCAACGCCGAGGGTGGACATGAAGCTCCGAGGATTCACTCCGGTCGCCGCTGGAGCCCTGCTGTTGGCGGGCTGTGGCGCGCCCGAAAAGCTCGATCCCATCGACCTGGACGCCGTGGATAGCCCCACGGCCGACGACTTCTCCAGCGAGATCGATCTGCTCGATCGCTACGACGACGAGATCGAGGCGCCGTGGCAGGCGCTCGAAGAAGGCGAGCTCGAGGGCGTGGACGGCGTCACCATCCGCTACCGGGTCAGCGCGGTGAACGCCCCCAAGGGTGCGGTGGTGCTGCTGGGCGGTCGCACCGAAGCGGCCATGAAGCACGCCGAGAATGTCTTCGATCTGAACGCCCAGGGGTACACCGTCTACGCCATGGACCACCGCAGTCACGGCGCCTCCGACCGCCTGGTGGCGGGCTCCGATGTCTGTCACGTCGAGTGGTTCATGGACTACGTGGACGACCTGGCCCTGTTGGTGGACACGGTGGTCGCACCGACCGAGGATGTCCCCCTGTTCCTCATCGCCCACTCCATGGGTGCCTCGGTGGGGGCGCTGTACCTGTGGCAGGAGCCCGAGGCCTTCGCGGGCGCGGTGTTCAGCTCGCCCATGTTCGGTGTGGATACCGGCGTGTTCCCCCTGGGGGTGGCCCAGACCCTGGGCACCGGCTTCTGCTCGAGCACCGACGGCACTGCCTACACCATCGGCCACGGGCCCTACGACAACAGCTACGACTTCGAAGACAGCCGGGTCACCCAGAGCGAGGCCCGCTACGCGCTCAAGATGTCGCTGTACGACGACCACCCCGAGCTGCAGGTGGGCGGTGCCAGCTGGAGCTGGGTCTGCGAGTCCATCTGGGCCGCCGAGACCATCCAGCGCCTGGGCCGCCACACCCCCACCCGCTCCCTGGTGTTCCAGGTGGGCGACGAGCAGTTGGTGGTGCCCGAAGCCCAGGACATCTGGTGCGATGACGCGCCAGGCTGTCAGAAGGTATTCCTCGAGGGCGCCCGGCACGAGGTCTTCTCCGAGGCTGACGCCTACCGCAACGAAGCCCTGGCCCTGACCGTCCGGTACATGGACGCCCTGGTGGAGGCGCAATGATCACCCTTCTGATGCTCTGTGCCTCCCTCGGCCTGGCCCAGGCTCCCGACGCTGTCAGTGGTGCCACAGCGCAGAAGCCGCCCGGCCCTCCCGACCGGCTGTACGTCTCCGCGAAGCTGGGCTGGCCCCAGCCGGTGGGTGTGCACGCCCTGATGAGCCTGGCCGACGAGCAGGGCCCCCGCTGGGATCTGGACCTGCTGGTGGAGCCTTCGTCCTACCAGCAGTCCCTGAGCGCGGCCGTGGGCTTCCGGCCCTTCCACAACGCCCTGGCCCTCAACGCCCGCGTCCGCTGGCTGCAGCGCCACCCGCCCTGGGCCCGCGGCTACATCTTCGCGGTGGACAACGCCATCACGCTGAGCCCGGAAGTCCACGGCCGCTGGACCCTGGGCGCCGAGGACAAGCTGCTGATCAGTGCCGGTCTGGGTGGACTCTTCTCGCCCTGGGGCCGGGCCGCGATGCCGCCGATGTTCACGATCGATCTGGGGGTGGGCTGGCAGGTGATGCGGCGCTGAGGCCTACCACATCAAGCTGGATCGCAGCGACTCGGTGGTCTTGCCCATGCGCCCCACCAGGATCTGGCAGAGGTTGTGCATGACCCGGTAGCCCACGGCAGGCTGCCGCTGGAACAGCTCCTCGATCTCGGCAGCCTCTACCGCCAGGATGCGGGTGGCCTCGAGCGCCCGGGTGGTGGCCGAGCGCTCGGAGCGCTGGAACAGGACGAACTCCCCGAAGCAGGAGCCGGCGTCGCTGACGTGCACCGGGGCCTGCTCGGCGACACCCACCGAGACGCTGATCTCGGCGCGGCCCCGGACCACCAGGTACAGGTGAGTGCCGGGGTTGCCCTCTGCGAAGATGGTGTCGCCGACTTCGTAGGAGCGCCACTCGCCGATGCCCTCGATGGCGTCGAGTTCGGTGTCGGTCAGGTCGGCGAGGAGGCGGATGCCGGACAGGGTGTGGGCCATATCAGAGCTTCTCCATGATGATGCGGGCCATGTCGTCGAGCTTGTCGGTGATGGCGCGGAGGTCGTTCAGGGTACCCAGGTGCAAGCTGCTGGTCTCGACGGACGCGACCTTGCCGCTGTGGAGCCGCTCGAGATGGGCGTCGCGCAGGCGGCGCTCCATCATGCGCTCCTTGAAGCTGAGCTGCAGGGTCTGCTCGGCCATGGAGCGATCGCCGCTGTCGATGGCCGTGAGCACGCGGTCGAGCTTGTCGACCACCTTGCCGTGGTAGCGCCGCAGCTCGCCCAGGCCTTCTTCCGAGAACGCCAGGCCGCGGTCCTCGAGCTTGGTGGCGGTCTTGGCGACCTCGGTGTTGAGGATGTCGCCGATGCTCTCCAGCCAGACGCAGAGGTAGATGTAGGCGTGCTCGCGGGCCGCGTTGTCGTCGGACAGCTCCCGCTGGCCGACCTGGGCGAGGTAGGCGCGGATGGCCTTGTCGAGGATGTCCACCTTGTCGTCGTCGCGAGCCATGGCTTGCACGCCATCCACCTCGGGCTTTTCGAGCAGCTCGATGCCGCGGGCGAGCATGCCCTTGACCAGCTGGCCCTGGCGCAGGATCTCGCGCTTGGCCATGTCCAGCGCCAGCACAGGCACACCCAGGGAGGCCTCGTTGATGTACTTGGGACCGAACGGGGGCTCCTGCTTGGGGCTGGCGATGATCTTCTCGGTGGCCCAGGCGATGGCGCCCAGGAAGGGCAGGCCGACGATGCCGGTGGCGATGGTGAACAGCATGTGCCCATTGGCCAGCTCGCGCGCTACCGACGAAGAGCCCATGGCCTCGGTGACCCACTTCGCGCCGTCGATGAAGTAGGCCAGGAAGGGGAAGGCTACGGCTACGCCCGCGACGCTGAAGATGAGGTGGGCGATGGCCACCTGCTTGCCCTCTCTCCCCGCGCCCAGGGACGAGAGCAGGGCGGTGGCGCAGGTGCCGATGTGGGCGCCCCAGGCCAGGGGGAGGGCCGCCTCGAGGGACAGCAGGCCGCTGGCGCACAGGGCGATGGCCAGGCCGATGGTGGCAGCGGACGACTGCACGATGGCGGTGAAGGCGACGGCCACCCCGATGCCCAGCAGCGGCGCGTCGCCCAGGCTCACCAGCAGCTCGGTGAACGCGGGCACAGTGCGCAGGGGGCGCATGGCGTCGCCCATGACGCCCAGGCCGAAGAAGATCAGGCCGAAGCCGAGGATCACCACCCCGAGCTGGCGGATGATCTTGCGGCGGCCCACCACCCGCATGATGAACCCGCCGGCGATGAGCGCCGTGGAGTACTCGGCGATGTTGAAGGCGATGAGCTGGGCGGTGATCGTGGTGCCGATCTTGGCGCCCATGGTCACCCCGATGGCCTGGGCGAGGTTCATCATCCCAGCGGAGACGAAGCCCACCAGCATGACCGTGGTGGCGCTGGAGCTCTGGAGCACGGCGGTGGCCACGATGCCGATGATCAGGCCCAGGACGCGGTTGCTGGTGAGCGCCGAGAGGATGCCGCGCATGCGGTCGCCGGCGGCTTCTTGCAGGCCGTCGCTGGCGCTCTCCATGCCCATGAGGAACAGGCCCAGGCCGCCGAGCAGCCCGAAGACCAGGAACATGACCCAGGTGCCGCGGCGTCCATCGACCTTGATACGGGCCGGCTCGACCTCGACGTTGCCGTCGAGGAAGGCCCCGATCACGTAGCTGCCGGCGCTGTCGCCGAGGGTGAGTCCGGTGCTGGCCCGGCCTTCGGCATCGGTGACCACCGTGGTGCGGTCGAGGATCTGCCCTTCGGCCTTGGACGGCGAGGACAGCAGCATGAACTCCACGGTGCGACCGGCCGCGGGCTGCCCGCCATCGAGCACCTGCACGGTGATCGGTCGGGCGAGGTCGTAGCCGTTGATGCCGGTGAGGCTCTTCAGCCCGGGGGGGTAGGAGAGGTTGACCACCTGGAGCCCCTCGGGGACGGGCTCGGAGTCCTGGGCTGGCTCCGGGGCTTCGGCGGGAGCAGGTTCTTCGGTGACGTCGGGCTGGGGAGGCTCGACCCCGGGGGCTTCGGCTTCGGGAGCCTCGGCGGTGGGGGCCTCGGCTTCGGGAGCTTCGGCGGGAGGCTCGACCTCAGGGGCCTCGGCGACCTCCGCCTCAGCGGCGGGAGCCTCGGCGGCGGCCGGCGTAGCGGGCGGCGGCGGGTCTGCTGCTGCGCGGGTTCCGATGATGCTCACGGCCGCCAGGCAGAGCGCGATCAGTGGGAGGAGCTTGCCAGAACGTCGGTACATGGTGACTCCTCGTCGGATGCCTGCGATTTGATCGAGGTATCCATCGCGGTCATATGCGTCAAAGAACCTGTGAGTCCCCCGGCTACGGCGAGGCTGGCGCGAGCAGGTCGAAGGCCACTACCACCCTGTCCTGGACCGCGATGGTGCCCATCAGGATCGAGAAGGGCTCGATGCCCCAGCGGCTGGGCTGCAGCTCCACCTCGCCTCGGGCACGGTCGCCTTCGAGCGTCAGCGTGAAGCCGATGGGCCGGCGCTGGCCCACCAGCTCGAGGGTGCCCGCTACGGCGATGTGGGCATCACCCCGGGCGATGCGGCCCTCGAAGCGGATCCAAGGGTGCTGGTCGCTGAGCAGCACGTGCTTGCGGGTGTTGTCGAGCACCTCGCCCACGTCCTTGTCATCGAGCCCCTCGGGTGTCAGGCGGCCCCGCTTCATGGTGCCGTCCACGAACAGGGAGCGAGCGTCGAAGCGCGCCGTGACGACCTCACCGTCCAGCTCGACCTCGTAGCGCTCCACCGACAAGCGCAGGTCGTGGGCCACCCTGGACAGCAGCCCGCGCTTGAAGGTGAAGACGTGGACGGTCATGGGGTGGGTCGCCGCTCGCGGCGTCGGAGGGTCAGGCCCAACAGCCCCAGCAGCAGCCAGGCTCCGCCCGCGGTGCCGGTGCCCGTGCAGCCCGCGCAGCCGCCGCCGCCCTTGTAGGACAGACCGCCGGTGTCGAGCAGGCCCGGGCCGCTGTCATCCGGGGGCGCCGTGTCGCCGGTGTCGATGGGGTTGCAGTCCTCGTCCAGGCCCTCGGCGCCGGGGAAGCTGTCGGCATCTTCGTCGTCGCAGTCCGTATCCAGGGGCCAGCCGTCGCCGTCCTGGTCGTAGTCGTCGGCCTCGTCGCAGTCCTGGTCGATGCCGTCGTACCAGATCTCGGTGGCGTCGGGGTTGATCGCTGCGTCGGTGTCGTCGCAGTCCTCGTCTACCGACCAGCCGTCCTCGTCCTGGTCGTCGTCGTTCCCGTCGCAGTCCTGATCGATGCCGTCGTACCAGATCTCTTCGGCGCTGGGGTTGATGCCGGAGTTGGCGTCGTCGCAGTCGTCACCGCCGTACTCCTCTGCGTCGTGACCGTCCTGGTCGGCGTCGTACTCGTCCACGGCGTCGCAGTCGTTGATCACACCATCGTAGGGGTCGTCGGGGGCGCCCGGGTAGACGGTGGCGTCGCTGTCGTCACAGTCCTCACCCTCGTAGCTGGCGGAGTCGAATCCGTCGCCGTCCATGTCGTAGTCACTGGCGCCGTCGCAGTCGCTGTCCACGCCGTCGTAGAAGACCTCTTCGGCGTCGGGGTTGATCTCCTCGTCCTCGTCGTCGCAGTCATCGCCGCCGTAGGCCGCATCGTCGAATCCGTCGGCGTCCTGGTCGTAGTCGCTGTCGCCCGCGCAGTCGCTGTCCACGCCGTCGTACCAGGTCTCCTCGGCGCCGGGGTAGACGCTGGCGTCGCCGTCATCGCAGTCGGTGCTGTCCGCGACGTAGCCGCTGGGGGCGTCGCAGGCGGTGGTGGTGTTCGCAGCGTCGCCGTAGCCGTCGCCGTCCGTGTCGGCGTACCAGGTGCTCGCGTCGATGGCGTCGTCTTCGTCCACGGTGCCGTCGCAGTCGTTGTCGATGCCGTCACAGATCTCGTCGGCGTCGGGGTTGACGGCGGCGTCGCTGTCGTCGCAGTCGCTGTTGTCGGCGACGTAGCCGCTGGGCTGGGCGCAGGACTGCGCGCTGGTGCCCGGGTCGCCGTAGTCGTCGCCGTCGCTGTCGGCGTACCAGGTCAGGGCGTCGTCGGCGTCGGTCTCGTCGGTGTGGCCGTCGCAGTCGTCGTCGATGCCGTTGCAGATCTCCGAGGCGTCGGGATTGACGGCGGCGTCGGTGTCGTCGCAGTCGGTATCGTCAGCGACGTAGCCGCTGGGCTGGCTGCAGGCCGCGGTGCTGTCGGCGGCGTCACCGAAGCCATCGCCGTCGCTGTCAGCGTACCAGGTGGCCGCGTCGGCGGAGCTGTCCTCGTCCACGTCGCCGTCGCAGTCGTTGTCGATGCTGTCGCAGGTCTCGGTGGCGCCCGGATGGACGGTGGTGTCGCTGTCGTCGCAGTCGGTGTCGTTGGCGACGTAGCCGGTGGGCTGGCTGCAAGCGGCGGTGGTGGTGCTAGCGTCGCCGAAGCCGTCACCGTCGCTGTCGGCGTACCAGGTGGCGGCATCGATGGCGTCGTCCTCGTCCACGGTGCCGTCGCAGTCGTTGTCGACGCTGTCGCAAGACTCGATGCCCGCAGGATTGACGGACCCATCGCCGTCGTCGCAGTCGGTGCTGTCGGCGACGTAGCCGGTGGGCTGGCTGCAGGCCGCGGTGCTGTCGCTGGCGTCGCCATAGCCATCGACATCGTCGTCGGCGTACCAGGTGGCGGCGTCGATGGCGTCGTCCTCGTCCACGGTGCCGTCGCAGTCGTCGTCGCTACCGTTGCAGACCTCGTCGGCGTCGGGATTGATGGCTGCGCTGGAGTCGTCGCAGTCGGTGGTGTCCGAGACGTAGCCGGTGGGTTGGCTGCAGGCCGTGGTGGTGGAGCTGGCATCCCCGAAGCCATCGCCGTCACTGTCCGCGTACCAGGTGCTGGCGTCAGCGGCGCTGTCCTCGTCCACCGAGCCATCGCAGTCGTTGTCGATGCCGTCACAGTACTCGGTGGCCCCCGGAACCACGCTGCTGTCGCTGTCGTCGCAGTCGGCGGGGCAGGTCGTGGCGGCGTAGGTTGTGTCGCCGTAGCCGTCTCCGTCCACGTCGGTGCAGGTGTCGCAGGCATCACCGTCGCCGTCGCCGTCCACGTCGCTCTGGCTGGGATTGGCGTCATCGGGGCAGTTGTCGTCGACCTCGAGCACGCCGTCGCCGTCGCTGTCCTCGTCGAAGTCGAGGGTGACGTCCTCGAGGCTGACTTGCTGGCTGCCGTCGCCCAGCAGGGTGGCGCACCAGTACAGCTGGCTGCTGCTCAGCTCGCCGATGGCGGCGTCCACTTCGGTTGCGCTGTTGGCCTCGGAGCTGCCGCTGGAGGCGCTCCAGGCTCCACCGTCGTACCACCACCAGCTCGAGCCGTCGTCGCCGATGGTGTAGACGATGCTTCCGCCATCGGTGCTCTCGCTGCTCGAGAAGCCGGTCCACAGGAAGCCTGTGTAGCCAGGAACCACTGGATCGACGGCGCAGATCTCGGCTTCGGTGGGGAAGCTCTCGCTGGTGGCGTCGCTGTGACCCAGCGCCGGGCTGGCGTAGCTTCCGATCTCGGTGGAGAAGCCGGAGTCGCTGGCGTCGATGCCGTTGACCTCGTCGGCGTCCACGCGGATGCGGCCGTCGCCGCCGCCACCGCCGCCGGCGATGTAGTTGCCGGAGTCCACCGCCGCTGCGCCTTCGGCAGAGAGCAGGCCCCCCAGGGTGACGCTGTGGGCCGACAGGTAGATGGAGCCACCCGCGCCCGAGCCGCCTGTGGCCGCGCGGTAGCTGGTGCTGGTGGTCTGCCCGGACTCGCCGTCGGCCAGGACCTCGCCGTCGATCACGGCGCTGTCGGCGAACAGCAGCACGATGCCGCCGCCGTTGCCACCGTCTCCGCCGGTGTAGCCGTGGCTGGAGCCGCCGCCGCCGCCACCGCCGCCGCCCAGGAACAGTGTCGCCAGTTCGGCGTCGCCGTAGGAGCCGCCGCCGCCGCCGCCACCGCCGCCGTAGGGGGCGGCGACAGCTGCGCGGCC
>CAZHIK010000203.1:7998-11380 GCA_964532635.1 uncultured Enterobacterales bacterium | reverse complement strand
CTCGGGGTCCTCGACCAGGCTGGCGTCGGGGTTCCAGCTTGCGGCCACGGCCCGCGCGCGGGCGTCGGGCCGGTCCACGGCTCGGCTGGGTGCCAGGTAGTCGTCGAGCCCCGGGACGCGGGTGGGCAGTTGCTTCGGGGCGCCGTAGGGCAGGGAGTAGTGGTCGGCCAGCACCCGCGCGGCCACCAGGCCCGCCAGGGCGGGAGCCTGCTCCAGCGCCGCGGGATCGGCCCACAGGGCGGCGCTGGCGGCGGTATCCACTACGTCGATCCCCAGCCAGGGTAGCTCGCGGGCCAGGCGCTGGGCACCGTCGGGATCCCCGGGAGCCAGCAGCGCCACGATGGCTCCCGCGCCGTGCTGCTCCGAGGCGGGGGGAACGGCCGCGCCGGGCTCGAGCCAGATCAGGGCCAGTTGGCCGCGGAGTGGGCTGGGCAGGGTGCCGTCCCACGGCTGGGAGGGCAGGGCCAGCGCCTCGGTCAGAGCGAAGGCCCCCGCGCTGCCGGTCGGAGGCATGTAGACCCGGGCTTCCCAGGGGCCGCTCCAGCGCTCTGCCAAGGAGGGAGCGCCCTTGGCCGCGTACATGGCTGGATCCCCCAACAGGTCGGCCTCGACCACGGGGGAGGGCGGCGCTGGAGGCTGCTCTGCTGGAGGTTCACCGGGCCCGCAAGCCAGGAGCAGGAACCCGTGCAGGAGAACCATGGGCTCGCGGGCGCTAGTAGCCTTGGCCGAAGAGCAGGGTTGCCGCGCCGGAGTTTCCGCCGGACGGATCGCCCTGATCGTCGCCTGGGGCGCCCACCAGCAGATCGTCCATGCCGTCACCGTCGACATCGCCCGGCCCGGCCACGGAGGTGCCGGCTTCGTCGGAGCTGGCGATGCCCAGCAGCTTCAGCTCGGCGTCGGCCAGGGCGAAGGTGCCGGAGGTGGCGGTGAGGACCAGGTAGGCGGCGCCGGCCTCGCTGCCGGAGCTCTCCTCGCAGTTGGCGCCGATGAGGACGTCGTCGTAGCCGTTGGCGTCCATGTCGCCGGCCGCTGCCACCGACGCGCCCACGCAGGAGGGTGCGCTCTCGGCCTCGAAGACCACGTCGGCTGAGGACAGGGCGGTGCTGCTCACCGGACCGAACATCAGGTAGGCCGCACCGGCGTCGGTGCCGAGGGTAGACTCGCCGGGGGCGCCAACCAGTACGTCGTCGTAGCCGTCGGCGTCCACATCGCCTGCGCCGGCCACGGAAGACCCCGCCAGCTCGTCCCACAGCTGGCCCTCCAGGGTGGCGTCGGCGGTGGAGAGGCTGGCGCTCGTGCCGCTGAACGTCAGGCCGGAGCCCAGCAGCACGTAGGCTGCGCCGGTGTCGGAGTCGGCGCCATCGACGTAGGGCGCGCCCACCAGCAGATCGTCCAGGCCGTCACCGTCGGTGTCGCCTGCACTGTCGATGGCCCAGCCGGCCTTGTCGCCGGAGGAGGCGCCGGTGAGGGTGAGCTCTGCGCTTGCCAGGGAACCGCCGGTGGCGGGGCCCAGCTGCACGTAGACCGCACCGGCGGTGCTTCCGCCGGTGTCTTCGCCCACGGCGCCGACCATGACGTCGTCGTAGCCGTCACCGTCGATGTCGCCCGCGCCTCCGACCGCCCAGCCGGCGTAGTCGCTGGCGGCCACGCCGGTGAGCTCGGCATCCGCGGCGCTGCGGGTGAGGTCGGCGGTGCCCGGGCCCAGCACCAGGTACGCGGAGCCGGCGGAGGAGCCGGCACCGTCGGTGCCCCGGGCACCCACCAGGAAGTCGGCGTAGCCGTCGGCGTCGGTGTCGCCCACGCCCGCCAGGGCCTCGCCGGCGTAGTCCTGGGCGGCCGCACCGTACAGGGTGACGGCGACGTCACCCAGGGAGGCGCTGCCGGAGGGGGTGGCGGTGATCAGGTAGGCCGCGCCGGCGTTGCTGTCGGTGGTGTCGTCGCTGTAGGCGCCCACCAGGAGATCGTCGTAGCCGTCGCCGTCCACGTCGCCGGGGCCTGCCACCGCGTAGCCGGCCTCGTCGCCGCCGGCTTCGCCCAGCAGGGTGGCATCGGCGTCGCCCAGGCTCATGGTGGGGCCCAGGCCGCAGGTGGTCAGGGCGTCTTCGGCCGTGGAGCCGCAGTCGTTGATCTCGCCGTCGCCGCAGATCTCCACGGCGCCCAGGTAGACGGTCCGGTTGGCGTCGTCGCAGTCGGTGTCGTCCACGACGTAGCCGGTGGGCTGGCTGCAGGCGTTCTGGGTGTTGGTGGGATCGCCGTAGCCGTCGCCGTCGTTGTCTGCGTAGTAGGTGGAGGCGTCGGTTGCGTCGGAGCCGTCGACGCTGCCTTCGCAGTCGTTGTCGATGCCGTCACACACTTCGGTGGCGGCGGGGTTGACCGCGCTGTCGCTGTCGTCGCACTCACCGCCGAACTCGGCGTAGCCGGTGGGCTGGTAGCACTGGATCAGGGTGTCGCTGTCGAGGCCGTAGCCGTCGCTGTCAGCGTCGAGGTACCAGGTGGGGGCGTCCTCGGCGTCGTCTTCGTCGACGGTGCCGTCGCAGTCGTTGTCGACCGTGTCGCAGACCTCTTCGAGGTTGGGGGCCGCCGAGGCGTCGGCGTCGTCGCAATCGGTGCCGTCGTCGACGTAGCCGGTGGGCTGGGTGCAGGAGGGCATGGAGGTGGAGGCGTCGCCGTAGCCGTCACTGTCGGCGTCGATGTACCAGGTGGTGGCGTCGACGGCGGAGTCCTCGTCGACATCACCGTCGCAGTCATTGTCGATCTCGTCGCACAGCTCGTCGGCACCCGGGTTGATGTCGGCGTCGGTGTCGTCGCACTCTCCGGACTCGGGGCCGTAGCCCGAGGGCTCGTCGCACTGGACCATGATGGACTTCTCTGTGCCGTAGCCGTCGCCGTCGTCGTCGCGGTACCAGGTGGGGGCGTCGGTGGCGTCGTCCTCGTCGATCACGGTGTCGCAGTCGTTGTCGAGATCGTCGCAGATCTCGTCGTGGCCCGGGTTGGATGCGGCCTCGCCGTCGTCGCAGTCGGTGTTGTCTTCGACGTAGTCGGTGGGGGCCTCGCAGGCGATGGCGGTTACCGCGGCCTGGCCGTAGCCGTCGCCATCTTCGTCGAGGTACCAGGTGGGGGCGTCGGTGGCGTCGTCCTCGTCGATCTCCTCGTCGCAGTCGTTGTCGATGTCGTCGCAGATCTCGTCGTGGTGGGGATTGGCCTCGAAGGCTTCGTCGTTGCAGTCGGTGTTGTCGGCGACGTAGCCGGCCGGCTGCTCGCAGGCGGCCTGGGTGTTGTCGGGGTCGCCGTAGGAGTCGTCGTCGGCGTCGCGGTACCAGGTGAGGGCGTCCACCGCGCCTTCGTCGATGGCGCCGTTGCAGTTGTTGTCCACGCCGTCGCA
>CAZHIK010000203.1:0-7988 GCA_964532635.1 uncultured Enterobacterales bacterium | reverse complement strand
CTCGGTGGCGCCCGGGTAGACGGTGGCGTCGGCGTCGCTGCAGTCTCCGTCCTGGAGTGTGTAGCCGTCACCGTCGTTGTCGATCTCGGGGATGTCGGGCGGGGCGGTGTCGTCGGGCTTGGGCTCCTCGAAGCAGCCGATGACCAGGAGCGGGAGCAAGGCGAAGATCGGGCGCATGGGACCTCCAGTTGGAGCATCCTATCGCGGAACGAGGGCGCTCGATGTCAGGGCTTGGTGGACCACCTGGGCCATCAGCCCGTAGCCGCGATCGGTGCAGTGGGCGTCATCGGCGATGAACAGTTCGGGCCTGGACGCGCCTCCGGTCAGCTCTACCTGGAAGCGGGCGTGGATGTCGGCGTAGTGCAGGCCCCGCTCGCGGGCGACGGTGGCGAAGATGGTGTTGGTGTCGTCGTGGTAGGGGTAGCCGGCCAGGATTACCCCCGCGCCGGTGGCCTCTGCGGCATCGATCATGGCCTCGATGTCGTGGTGCACCCAAGCCAGCAGTTTCTCGGCGTCCTGGCTCTCCAGCATCGCCTCGCGTTGATCCGCGGCGACCTCGCTGATCCCCGCGGTGCGTTCGAGGAAGGCTCGAAGATCGGGGGTGCGGCTGGACATCTCCGCGACGGTGCGCATGGCGGGGTAGCAGCGGGTGTCGTCGGGAGACAGCTCGGCGCAGCGGATGTAGGCGTCCAGCGCCATCGAAGGTCGGTTTGCCCGCTGGTGGATCATGCCCAGGCCCCAGTGGTTGGCGGCGAACTCGGGCTGATTGTCGACTCCCTGTTGGAACCAGGCCTCGGCCTGGTGCAGCTCGGGCAGCCCTTGGGCGTGCTGGGGCATCCCCTCGAGGAGCAGCACGCCCAACCCGAAGGGGCAGGCGGGGTTGTTGGGTTCCTGCTCCAGGCAGCGCTGGTACTCCCGCTCGGCGGAGGCGCGGTCCCGCAGCCCCTTGTGGGCTGCAGCCTGGCCCCAGATCAAGCTGGCGTCATGGGGGTGGTCCTGTGCTGCGGTGTGGAAGGTCTCCAGGGCCTGGTCGTAGCGCCCGACCTCGAGCAGGAAGCCCCCGGTGTGAAAGGCCTCCAGAGGCTCGTTCCCCTGCGCGCTCATCCAGCGCGCGTAGGCCGTGATGGCTCCGCTCACCCCGTCGAGCACGGGGTCCTGGCCACCGACGGCCGGCGCGATCCCCGTGCGCCCCCAGTACCGCAGCAGGCGGTAGATGCGCAGGTCGAAGAGCTGGTCGTCCAGGTGGGCCAGGGGCGAGCGTTCGCCGTGCCAGGCGTGGTAGCCGTGGTAGTTGATCTTGTTGGAGCCACCGGCCAGGATCACCACGATGTCGGGCTCGAACACCGGGAGGTAGGCCTCGAGTCGGTCGAGGATCATGGTGGAGTTGGCGCCCGCGAGGCCGCCGTTGATCACGGTGAAGTCGCTGGGTGCGCAGGCTTGATCCAGGCGGCGCTCCAGCTGCTCGGGCCAGCTCATGCCGTGGCTGGCGCCGATGCCCCAGGTCATGGAGTCACCCACCGCGAGGACCACCCGATCCCCCAGCCCATCGAGCTGCGGGTCGGGGATCTCGGCGGCCGGCTGGTCGAAGCCACTCCCGGCGAGGCGTAGCCCGATCTCGAGCAGCAGCAGCAGCGCCAGCAGGCCCAGCCCAGCGGCCAGCAGGCGTTCGCGGATGGTGCGCTTTCCACTCATGCTGATGAGCTTATTACGATTTTGCGCGGGGATCGGCCCGAAGCTCTCGACGCTGCTACGCTGGACCCATGTCGCGCACGCTGTCCCACGGTCTCGACGTGCTCTTCGTGCACCCCCTGCCTTTCGGGGAGCGACAGGAACTGGCCGATGTGTCCGCGGCGCTGCCGCGCTTTCCGTTGCTTCCCATGGGGGTGGTGGGGCTGTGCAACCTGCTGCGGGCCCGGGGTCATCGGGTGCGGGGCCTGAACCTGGGCATCGCCCACATGGTGGAGCCAGGGATCGTGCTCGAGGATCGCCTTCGTGTTGGGTTCGCACCATCGCTCGTGCTCATCGACCTGCACTGGCACGAGCACGCGCTGGGAGCCGTCGAGGCAGCCGTCGCGGTCCGGCACCTGTGGCCCTCGGCCTTCGTGGTGCTGGGCGGGCTGACGGCCTCGGCCTTCGCGGTGGAGATCCTGGAGGGACAACCGGCGGTGGATTGTGTGATACGGGGCGACGCCGAGCGCCCCCTGGTGGAGCTGGCGGAGACCCTGGCGGCCGGCCGTGATCCGCTGTGCGCCGACGTTCCCAATCTGGTCACCCGCGCGGTGTCCAGTCCGTGGTCTTGGGTGGCGGAGGCCATGGATCTGGACGCGGTGGATCCGGTGGAGCTGGGCTTCCTCGAGCACGCCGAGGCCTACCGACGCCTGGTGTACAGCCACCCGCGTCGGCCTGGGGTGCCCCCGACGGTCGGCGCTCGTGGCCACTGGCTTTCCAATGGCCGAGGTTGTGCCTGGAGATGTGCCAGCTGCGGCGGGGGGAGCGGCGCCCACCGGCGGCTGACCGGGCGCCCGGAACTCAGCTGGCGCCACCCGGCGCGGCTGGCCGGCGACATCGATCGGCTGAGGGCTCTCGGAATCCAGCAGGTTGCCCTGGGGCTGGATCCCGACATGGCCGGGCCGGAGCACCTCGACGCCTGCCTGGCCGATCTGCAGGGCATCGGGCTGTACATCGAGAGCTTCCAGCTGCCCTCCGCGGCGCTGCTGGATGCCCTGGCTCGCCGAGCCGATCCCGACCACAGCGAGCTGGCCATCACGGTCCTGTCGGGGAATGCCGCGCTCCGTCACCGGCACGGCAAGCGCTTCGGAAACCTCGCGCTGTTCGCCGCTATCGAGGCGATGCGGGAGCGGGATCTGAGCGCCTCGCTGTTCTTCTCACTGGGGCTTCCGGGATCCGATGGCCGCGCCTTCGAGGCCTCCCTGGAGTTCGCGCGTCGCCTGCTCGATGCGGATCGAGGCTCACTGCGCCTGGCGGCGCTCCCCCAGGCCCTGGATCCCTGCGCTCCCATGGCCCTCGAGCCGGGAGCCTGGGGCCTCGATCTCACCGACGCTGGCGATCTCGCGGCCCGCCTGGCCCGAGCCGAGGGCCTGCTGGACGGCTCCATCCACCCCCTGAGCCCGCGGGCCCTTGGCTACCGCGTGCCTGGCTGCGACCTGCCGGCACGGGCCGCCCGCTGGAACGCCCTGGCGGCCGAGGCGCCGCCGGGGGCGGTCATCCCGGTGCCGGGGGTCGAGCCGTGATCGGGCGGGGATGAACCCCGCCCCTACATTCGCTCGAGCCAGGACTTCTGGAGCCGCAGCAGCCTCAGGTAGTCCAGGTAGATGGCGCTGGCGCTGTAGCCCTCGAGCTGGACGATGGGGCGGTTCGAGCGTCGCCACAGGCTCCAGTCCCGGGAGAGGATCTCGAGGCCGTAGTGGTCGGGGTTCTTCCAGAACGGGGTGCCCGGGTAGGGCGTGAAGATGCTCAGGTCGATCCACTGGACCATGCGCTGCTCGAAGAGCCGGTCGATGAAGGCTCGCGACTCGGCGGCGCGATCGGGGGTGTCGCCGGGATGGCCCACGATGAAGAAGCCGTTGACCCCCACCCCGGCGTCGCGGGTCATGGCCAGGGCCCGCAGCATGGTCTCGATCGACAGATCCTTGCCCATTGCGTCCAGCACCGCCTGGCTGCCGCTCTCGGCCCCCACGGACATCACCCGGATGCGGTTGCGCACCATGGCCTCGAGCCCCTCGGGCACGATGGTGTCCAGTCGGGTCAGGAAGCCGAAGCTGAGCCGCAGCCAGTCGCGCTGCCCCAGCAGCTCCACCAGGCGGTGGAAGTAGGGGCTGCGCATGTCGAGCATGGAGTCGTCCACGCCCCGGAAGGGGTTGTCGTAGTCGCGGGCCAGGCGGTCGCCCTCGGCCGCGATGCGCTCCGGGCTGTGGGCCCGAACCCGTCCGCTCCAGAAGCCCCGCTCGTGGCAGAAGCGGCAGCGGTAGCTGCAGCCGCGGCTGGTGATGGCGGCCACCTCCATGCGCTCGCAGAAGGAGCGGGGGAGCAGCCCGAAGTCCACCGGAGGAAGCGTGTCGATGTCCCCCAGGGTGCGGTTGCCGTTGCGTTGGACCCCCCCGCTGGGGGTGCGCCAGGTGATGCCGGGCACGCCGCCCAGATCGCGGCCCCGTGCGAAGGCGTCCATCAGGTCCAGGGCCGTCCACTCGCCCTCGCCGCGCACCACCACGTCGATGGCGGGGCACTCCTCGAGGCACACGCGGTCCTGGAAGGTGACGTGGGGGCCCCCGGCGATGATGGGCAGCTCCGGTGCGAGATCCCGCACGATGTCCGCGATCTCGAGGGCCCGGGGGTACAGGTACGAAAACGGGATGCTCAGGCCCACGGCCCGGGGATCGAGGCGCTCGAGGGCCTCGGTCACGGCGGCGCGGGTGGCGGCCAGGGCCTGGCTGCGGCCGGCGAAGTCGTTGACCACGTGGCCCAGGGGAAGCACCTCGGCGGGCACCCCGCGCTCGCGCAGGAAGCTGGCGATGCTGGTGACGCCGCGAGGGAACACCGGCCCGTGGCTGCCGTGGGCCGGGGGAACGATCAGCAGCAGGGGGCGCTCGGTGCCGCCGGCCGGGCCGCAGACGCCGAGGATCACCAGCTCCATCCCCTGGCTGCCGCCGTCGGTGACCTGGCAGTGGAGGCCGTCGGTGGAGAAGCCGCTGGAGGCGATGATGTTGAGGAAGGCCTCGTGGGTCTCGGCCAGGCCCACGGTGGCCGTGTACTTGACCACGCCGTCGGCGAAGGGGCTCCCCTCGTCGCGGAGACGCCCCAGACGATCGACCATCGCCGGATGCATCGGCAGTGAGACGTTCCCGATGGCGACGTTGATCGCCGACGCTCCGTCGGTCCGCTGGGCGAAGCGGATCTGCGAGACGCGGATCACCGACGGCTGGCGGGCGGCGTAGTGGGCGGACAGGGCGGGTCCGGTCATGGGGCTCCCTCCTCGGGCGCCCCATCCTGCCACGAAGTCCGTCGTGAGTCCCAGGGAGCTTCGACGAAACAGGACCTGGGGTAGGATGGCCAACCGATGAGCAGGAAGTGGACAAGAATGCGCCTCGTCCGGTTTGCGGCAGTGCTCGCGGGGCTGGCCCTCGCCCTGGGGCTGGCCGAGGTCCTGGTACGCGCCTTCGTGCCCGTGCGTAACGTGGGGCCGATGTTCTCCGTCTACGACCCCGAGTACGGCAAGCGGCTGAAACCGAGCTTCTCGGCGGTCCGGACCTCCCCCGAGTTCCGGATGGAGTTCTCCACCAACAGCGAGGGCTTCCGCGGGCCGGAGATCGCCGACGACGACCGGGGCGTGGTGCTCTGCCTGGGGGACTCGTTCACCATGGGCTACGGGGTCAGCGACGGGGAGGAGTTCCCGCGGATCCTGGCCCAGCCTACCAACCCCCTGCGTCCGCCCTCGGTGCAGGTGGTCAACGCCGGGATCGGCAATGGGGGTAACGGCCGCTGGGTCGAGCTGCTGCGGGACCGGGGCGCGGAGCTCGACCCGACGCTGGTGCTGATGCAGGTCGCGGGAAACGATCCGGCCGACAACGCGGTCGAAGGGCTGTTCGCGCTGGCCGACGACGGGACCCTCGAGGAGACGGAGGGACCCGCCGCCCGCCATCCGCTGCGCGCGCTCCAGGGTGTGATCGAGGCCATCCCGCTGCTCAGCTCGTCCCACCTGTTCTGCCTGATCCGCGACGGCTCCCTGCGCGGCTCACCCCGGTCGCCGACCTCGGATGCGGTGGCCGCCGAGGACGGTGCCCTGGCCCTGACCCTGGCGATCCTGGCCGAGGCCCTCGACCTCTGCGCCGCCGAGGGGTGGCCCGTGCTGGCGCTGACCGTGTCCACCTCGTCCGAGATGGACGCGGCCCTCGCCACGCTGTTCGACGACCACGGGACACCCCTGATCCGCGTGCCCTCCAAGCGGGAGCGACCGGACCTCTACTTCGACGTCGACGCCCACTGGAACGCCGCGGGGCACCTGGAGGTGGCACGCCTGATCCACGCCCACCCCCGGTTCGAGGAGGCCTGCCTGCCCGCGGCGGGGGGCCTGCGTGTTCCCCAGGCCTCCCCCCTGTGGGAGTACGCCCGGCAGAACCGTTGAGACCGACCCCCGTCACGGCCGCTCCCCTGGCGCTGGCGCTGCTCGCCTCTCCTGGCTGCGACGAGCCCCAGGCCGACCCCTACGCCGACTGGCCCGCCGAAGGCAGCGTCTACCCCCACGTCTACAACCCCGAGACCGACCTCGAGCCCTACGAGGAGGTGCGCTGGGAGACCGAGACCTGGGACCCGGCCGAGGACCTGAACCTCACCGCCCTCTACGTCCTCAAGTCCATCCACCATCGTCCCGGCGCGCCGGACGAGTCCCTGGAGCACTTCGAGGCGATGCGGCCCCAGCTCCCGGCGCTGGGCGGGGGTGTCCGCCTGTCGTTCGTCGGCGACGTGATGTGGATCGGCGACAACTGGGCCGAGTACGCCACCCCCGCCGCGTCCCTCCTCGACGGCGACCTGCGGGTGGGCAACCTGGAGACCCCCACCTCCCCCGATCACCCCACCGAGCTGGCCGAGCTGGGGTCCTACACCTTCAACGCCCCGCCAGAGATGCTCGACGGCCTGCCCCTGGACCTGCTGCAGTTGAACAACAACCACTCCATGGACGTGGGCGATGCCGGGCTGGAGAACACCCTGGCCGAGGTCGAGGCCCGCGGGCTGGAGCACACCGGTGTGGATCGGCAGCTCGCGCTGGACGTGGGCGGCCGTCGCGTCGCCCTGCTGGCCTACACCTGGGGTCTGAACCAGCGGGACGCCGACAGCGCCCACGAGCTGCACGTGATCCCCTTCGGCCACCTGGACGAGGCGATCGACCTGGCGCCCCTGGAGGCGGACGTGGCCGCCGCCCGGGCGGACGGCGCCGCCAGCGTGGTCGTGCTGCTGCACTGGGGATTCGAGTACGAGTACTACCCGGATCCCCACTTCATGGTGCTGGCCCGCCGGATCGTCGCCTCGGGAGCGGACCTGGTGCTGGGCTCCGGCCCCCATGTGGTCCAGCCCGCCGAGATCTGCCACGTGAACCGGCCCGAGAGGATCCCGGGCGTGGGCACCTGCTCGATCCGCACCCCCGACGGCGAGCCCCGCACCGCCGCCGTGCTCTACAGCCTGGGCAACTTCGGCACGATCATGGCCACCGTGCCCTGTCAGGTCGGCCTGGTGGCCAGCGTGACCCTGGATCCGGACGTCACCGGCCTCGGCTGGACCGCTGTCGCCACGGTGGACGAACCGCCCTGGGTGCGGCCGCTGGACGGATTGCTGGACGATCCGGAGCTGGAGACGGAGTCGGCCCGGCTGGACGCCCACCTGGGCGCGGACTGGCGGCGTTGACTCGACTTCCTCCCCTTGGAACGACGGCCCTCAGCACCCCCAGTCGGGATTGAGCCCAGCGTCCAGGTCGCCACAGTCCAGGCCCATGGCCGGATAGAGCGCGGCGTCGTAGTCACCGGGCTGCCACCACTCCGGGAATCCGTCCTGGTCCCGATCGAAGGACTCCGCGCCGGCGCCCCCGTAACCACCCATGTCCCCCGGGCCCCCGTCGGGATCCGGGTGGCTCGGGTGGCCCGCGTCGACCAGCAGCGAGCCCGTGCCGAGGTGGAGATCCCAGAACAGGCTGTAGGGACTGGCCATGTCCAGGTGCCCCGGATCCTCGGAGATGTTCCCGTCGGTGCCGGTGGGGTCGGTGACGTTGACGAAGTTCTGGGGCGCGTTGTCCCACACGTTGCTGTAGTCCAGCCAGACGGCGGCACCCCAGACGGCCACTCCGCCGCCGCTGGCGGCCGAGTTGTGGGTGATGCTGACGTTGGTCGCCGTCACCGTACACAGGGTGTAGCCGTAGATCCCGCCCCCCTGGATCGCGGCCACGTTGCCGGCGATGGTCACGTTGATCAGGGTCGCGTGGGAGT
>CAZHIK010000202.1:10018-11422 GCA_964532635.1 uncultured Enterobacterales bacterium | reverse complement strand
TGCCGTCAGCGAAGTGTTCGTTGGCGGACAGGGTCGTTCCCAGGTAGCCCGAGAGCGCGGGGAGCAGCCCGTATCCGAGCATGATGTCGCCGTAGAGGCTCCGCCCGTCGCCATCGGGGCCGATCCCGTCGAACCCCACGTAGAAATCCACGTTGGTCGCGCCCACGTCGAAGGGTTCGGTCGTGTCGGCCCCCCGGGCCAGGCTGCCGTGAGTCGCCGCCAGTGCGACGAGGCCCCCGGTCACGATGCGGCGAAAGATCATCGGATTCTCCAGGTTTTGATCAATCCAGACCTGGCGTCTCGGCGCAGGACGTTGGGGTTCGCCCCTCCGCGATGACGTGACATCCCGTGCAGCCCGCACAGGGACCACCCGCCGGCGATGGGTGTGGTGGATGGAGCGCTCGCCAGCCCCGGCGGGCGGCCCACGCCGCCGCCGCACCGACGACCAGGATGACGACCAGCACTTCGTAGCCCACGGCTTGCTCCCTTCACACCACCAGCCGGCCCACCTGGAACACGACCAGCGAGACCAGGTAGGCCACGGCGGTCAGCCCACCGAACTGGAACAGGGCCCAGCGCCAGCTCCCCGACTCCCGCCGAGTGACCGCGATGGTCGCCATGCAGGGGGTGGCGATGAGCAGGAACAGCATCAGCGACAGGCCGGTGAGGGGCGTGTACTCCCTTGCCAGGGTCTCCCGCAGGCCGACACTCTCCTCGTCGGCCTCCCCCAGGCTGTAGACGATGCCCATCTGGGCCACGAAGACCTCCTTGGCGGCGAAGGCTCCGACCATTCCGGTGGCGAGCTTCCAGTCGAATCCGAGGGGCCGTACCGCCGGCTCCAGGGCACGGCCGAGCCGTCCCGCCGCCGAGTGCCGGAGGTCCTCGGCCGCGCGGGCGTTGGCCAGCTCGGCGTCCGTGAGCTGGACCTGGCCCGCGGCCACGGCCGCGTCGACCTCGTAGCTTTCCTTCTTCGGGTAGGCGGTGACGAACCACATCAGGATCGAGATGCCGAGGATCACCGTGCCCGCCTTGCGCAGGTAGAGCCACGCCCGCTCGCCCATCTTGTGCACCACCGCCCGCAGGGTCGGGAGCCGGTAGGGCGGCAGCTCCATGACGAAGGGGGCGTCCTCGCCGCGGAGCACCGAGCGCCGCAGGGCGAGGGCCAGGATCAGCGCGAGCAGGATGCCGAAGCCGTAGATCAGGAACAGCATCGGCGCGCGCCACACCGGGGCGAAGAAGGCCGGGATCAAGAGCATCCAGATCGGGAGCCGCGCCCCGCAGGACATCAGCGGCAACACGAGCATGGTGGTCAACCGGTCCCGCTCGTTCTCGAGGGTGCGGGTGGCCATGATCCCGGGGATCGAGCAGCCGAAGCCGGTCATCATCGGCACGAAACTCTTGCCG
>CAZHIK010000202.1:0-10008 GCA_964532635.1 uncultured Enterobacterales bacterium | reverse complement strand
ATCACCCGGTCCATCAGGAAGGCGACCCGGGCCATGTAGCCCGTGTCCTCCAGGAGCGCCAGCCCGAGGAACAGCAGCACGATGTTGGGCAGGAAGACCACCACCCCGCCCACCCCGCCGATCACGCCGTCCACCAGCAGGGAGCGCAGGGGCGACTCGACCCCGGCCGGCCACTGCCCCGCGATCCAGCCGCCGAGGGCTTCGAATCCCCCCTCGATCCAGCCCATCGGCCACTCACCGACCGTGAAGGTGACCCAGAAGATGCCGTACATCACCGCCGCGAAGATCGGCAGCCCGAACAGGCGGTGGACCAGCACCCTGTCGACCGCGTCGGAGAGGGCGCGGGCGTCGGCACGGGGTGCGGCGCGCAGCACCTCGTGGACGAGTCCGTTGACGAAACCGAAGTAGCTCTCGGTGACGAACAGCGGCATGTCCTGTCCCGTGGCTGCCTCGAGGGACGCTCGTTCGGTGTCGGCGATCGCCAGCGCCCGGTGTCCCGCCTCGCCCGCGGCGCTCAACCGTTCGACGAAGCGCTCCTCCCGCAGCAGCAGCTTCGTGGCGATCCAGTCCTGTTGCCCCGCCGGCACACCCGCGTCGCTCAGGGCCGGGCGGATCTGCGCGATGGCCTTCTCGAGCCGCTCGCCCAGCACCAGCCGGCGCTCCACGACCGGGCTGGACCCGGCGCGCTGGATGGCCTCCAGCAGTCTTTCCCGTCCCTCCCCACGGTGGGCCACGGTCTCGACGACCGGGAAGCCCAGCAGCGCCTCCATTTGCAGGATGTCCACCCGCTGCCCCGCTGCCCGGGCCTCGTCCGCCATGTTCAGACAGAGCACGGGATTGGCGCCGGCCTGCATGACCTGGGCCAGCAACACCAGGCTGCGGCGCAGGGCGGTGGAGTCGACCACCACCGCCACCACGTCGAAGGTGCCGTCGAGAAGCTCGTCCTGGGCGATCCGTTCCTCGGGTGAGAACGAGGTCAGCGAGTAGGTGCCCGGCAGGTCCGTCAGCTCGTGGGTCTGGCCGCCGATCACGAACACGCCGGCGCGTTTCTCCACCGTCACGCCCGGATAGTTGCCCACGTGCTGGCGCGCTCCGGTCAGGGCGTTGAACAGGGTGGTCTTGCCCGAGTTCGGATTACCCGCCAGGGCCACACGGATTGCGGCGGGATCCCGCTCGGGGGGCGATTTTCGGAGAGCTCTCAACATCTGTTAGACACCTCTACAAACATCGACAAAAAAGAGCCACGGCGGATCAGACGCGGCTGATCAGCACCGATTGCGCCTCCTTCCGCCTGAGGGCCAATTGGGTACCGTCGAGGCGGATCCACACCGGTTCGCCCGAGGGTGCGATCCGCTCCACCTCCACGTGGGCATCGGGGAGGAGCCCCATGTCCAGCAGTCGCTGCCGGACGGCGCCGGAGGCGTTGACGTGGGTCACCGAGGCGGTCTCGCCCGGTTTCAGATCGAACACGCTCACTTCGCCCTCCTCGGGGTCCGCGCCTGCCACGGTGCAGTCGTGGGGACAGGGAGGAGCGCCTTCATGGACGACGGAGCATCCGTGGAAGCGCTCGAGGAAATCCGGCGGGCTGTTGGGACAGGCCCCGAGGTACTCGAAGAACCGGACCATCCGATCCATCGCCTCGTCGGAGAGGTTGTGCTCGATGGCACAGGCGTCTCGTTCGGCTGCGGCCGCGGGCATCTGCAGGATTTCCGTGAAGAACCGGATCAGCAGTCGATGTCGTGCGTAGACCCGACGGGCCTCCCGCTCGCCGTCGGCGGTCAGCGTCACGTACTCGCGCTGCACGTACTTGACCATGCCCATGTCGGCCAGCCGCCGGAGCGCGGGCGAGACCGACCCGGCCTTGACGCTCCGGGCGCTCGCGATGTCCCTGACCCGGGCGAACGGCTGCTGCCTGAGCAGGCGGAAGATGGTCTCCAGGTAGTCCTCGAGTGCTCCGGTGAGGACTCCCTGTGTCGCGGGCGGGTTCATGCCGTCTCCTGTTGTTAGTCTTCTCTAACACCTGGAATCACTCGCCACAACAGGAATCGATCTCGAGGTGGGGAGAGGCCGGGCTACGGAGTCTCGGACGGGGTCTCGGCGCTGGCCGCGAACGCTGCCACGTCCCGAGCCGCCAGGGTCGCCGAGGTGTGAGCCAGGCCGTCGTAGTAGCCCAGGAATCGTCGGGATTCGTCGGTCTCCATCACGCCCAGGTTGTGGGCCCAGCGGTAGCCGATGGACTGGAACCACAGCTGGACCTCGACCGCCAATGGCCCCTCGAAACCCGCGGTATCGATGGTGAAGTGGGTCCTGTCGCCCCCACCGGTGAAGTCCACATCGTCGCGGGCCGCGCCGTGGACCTCGATCCACGGACCCGCGGTGGCCTTGTCGAAACCCCAGGGGAGCAGGCGGTTGTCCTTGAGATAGGTCGTCGCCTTCAGGAGCCCGGTGGTCACCTCGCCGCCGGAATCACCGAGGATCGGCTCGTAGATCTGGACCTGCCCGGGGTCGGTGACCTCCCGGTAGTGGGGCTCGTAGAGGGCCCCGTCCTCGTCGTTGTCGTTCCCGGCGATGGAGCCGTCCGCTCGCGGGGCGCCGGACTCGAACACCACCTGGGCGTGGGTGTCGCGGACCGTCACGTGGAGCCAGGCCCGCCGGGACGGGTAGGCGGTGGGGAACTTGTGGCCGGCCAGGTTCTCGACGGCCACCACGAAGCGCAGCTCGTCGCCGAGGAGCGACCCGTCGTCCTCGATCTCCACCGTCGCGGCTGCTGATTCCACGTGGGCCGCCGAGCGTTCGCTGGTCGCGGCCAGCTCCGCCGGGAGGGCCTCGACCTGCAGCTCCGCCCGGTTCAGGTTCAGCACGCGGGGGATGAAGGAGTTTCCGCCGCGGAACACATGGGGCGACATCCCCTCCCGGGGCTGGGGCCAGACGCTGGTGATGGCGGTGGGTTCGTCGAGCTCGGGCATGTGGCACTGCTGGCAGGTCTGCCCGCCGCCGTAGACGCTGTGCTCCCATTCGGAGTAGGGCACCTGCTCGGCCAGCTCGCCGATCACCTGCCCATCCGGTCCGAGGGCATGGGTGATCAGCGTGTGGCAGGTGGCACAGAGGCCGGCGCTGCGGAGGTGGTCTCCCTCCTGGGGCTGGAAGCCCGATGCAGAGCTCATGATCCGTTGCCGGCCCCCGTCGACCTCGAACGGCCCGAACAGGTCGCGGTCGCCCAGGGGCGTCGCGGTGTCGATCACGAAGCCGCCCACGAAGGAGGACTCCTGGCCCAGGCCGTCGCTGCGGATCTGGTGACACGCGGAGCAGGAGACGCCGTCCATCGCCAGGTGTGCCTGGCCGGGATCGCCGCCTCCGCCGCTCGTCAGGTGAGCGAACAGACGTCCCTCCTCGCCCGCCGCGTGGGACGTGGTGTGGGCCATCGGCATGTGGCATTTGGAGCACTCGTCCTCGATCGCGGCCCGCGCCTGCGGGTGATCGAGGGTCTCGCGGCGGACCGCGGCCTGCCAGTACGGGTCGCGGGCCGCGTTGGCCATCATCGACCCCCGCCAGTCGGCGCCGATCGACAGGTCGGTCCCGTCCGGCCCCACCAGCCCGTTGTGGCAGGCCAGGCAGCGGTCGGACGCGTGGAACAGCGTCGCGTCATCGCCGCCGCGCGAGCCGGGGACGGCGTGGGCCGGCAGCAACAGGGTCAGTGCGGCGGGCGCCGCGACGATCAGGATCCGGATCCAACGCATGGTCGCCTCCTCCCTCATCCTGCTACCAGCCCTGGAAGAACCCGCCGTCGAACCAGTCCCACAACAGGTAGACCAGTACGGCGACCGGGCGCTCGTCGGTGTGATTGAGGGGGACGCGGACCCCCGCGTTGAGCATCACGTGCTGCCGCACGTTCAGGGTGACCTGCAGCTGGGGCACGATGTCCCACAGCGTCTCGGTCTCCTCGCCGAACTCGGCCTTGCCCAGCACCTCGACCATCGGCGTCCAGGTCCGGCCGAAGTGCCGCTGCTCGAAGCTGCGGCCGTAGGTCAGGCGCCAGAACACCTCGGGGTCGGCCTTGCGGGGGAGGAAGGCCAGTTCGGCCCCCGCCTGGGCGTGGAGGAAGCCCACGGCGAAGAGATCCTGGCTGTAGGACAGGAAGGGCTCGGCGACCACGGTGCCCTTGCCGTAGCCCGTGGCCTCGTTGCCGGTGGGGAGCTTGATCTCCGCCGCCAGGGCCACGATCGAACCGGAGCGCTTGCTGTGGAACAGGGCGTGCTTGATGCCCACCGCGATGTCGGCCACGCCGAAGGTCGTCGCGTCGCGCTCCCCGCTCTCGGTCAGCGCTCCCTGGTGGATGCCGAAGGGGAGCACGAACTCGACCTGGCCCATGGGGCCGAAGCGCTTCTCGACGACGATCTTGGCGTCCACCTCGACCGGCCCCTCCACCGTCGAGCCGACCCGGACGTAGGCCTCGTCCTCCGGAAACGCCTTTTCGGTGTGCAGGCCCTTGGGCTGGTTCAGGTTCCCCGAGGGCCACTGGCGCTCGCCGCAGAAACCGCGGATGTGCTCGAGGATCCGGTCCAGCTCCTCCTTGCTGACGGCGTCGCCGAGGGCGGGCATCATCTCGGAGAATCCCCGGATCGGCCCGCCGGAGTGGGCCACGCCGAACCAGTCCCCGTCCGGTTCACGGGAGGCGAAGCTGCAGTCGTTGAAGTCGGGGATCTCCTCCTCGAATCCCAGGACCGACGGCGCACCCCCCGCCCCGTCCAGCCCGTGGCAGGCGGCGCAGGCGTTGCGGTAGAGGTCAGCCCCTTCCTGGGGTGCTGGCTCGACCGCCCCGTCCTCTGCCGCCCGGACCGCTGATCCCCAACCCGGTGCGAGCATGACGATCCAGACGACTCCGATGGTCCATCCCCATCCCCGACGTCTCCACGTGCCCATGAGGTGCCCCCGCCTGTACTGGTTCGGTCTCTGGAGGAATTCTAGCCGAGGTGTGCGCATACAGGGGATCCTCAGGGCGCCGGAGATGCCGCGGGATCCTGGCCCAGTCCAAGGGCCACGGCGTAACGCGCGACGTCGAGGTACTGGTCCTCGGGCATGCTCAGCGGCGGCATGTCCGGATAATCGGGGCGCTTCTTCTGCGGCGCCTTGATCCAGGCCACCATCGCCGACGGATCGGCCTCGTAGTCGGGGGCGACCTCCGTCAGCGGGGGGCCGACCAGGCGGGTGTCCACGGCGTGGCAGGCTGCGCAGAGGGTCTTGAAGGTCTTCTCGCCCGGGATGGCGCTGGGCTCGGAGTCGGCCACCCGCGGCGTGCCGGCGGCGAGGCGCATCTGCGCACCCTGGACCGCCAGGGCGTGGTTCTCGGTGGCCTCGGCCATCCGCTCCTGGTGCGGCTCGAGGGCGTCCTCCCGGTACAGGTGGCGGGCGTAGGCCATGAAGATCACGGTGCCGGTGAGCAGCGCGACGGCCAGCCAGTAGTGCCGGCCCAGGGTGGGTTCGGGTCGGCGCACCTCCTGCCACAGGAAGTGGAGCGCGCCCAGGGCCAGGGTCGCCGCGAGGCTCACGTTCAGCACCAGGGCCCAGCTCAGCCCGTGGGCCGGGAGGGTCAGCAACAGCAGGGGGCCGGCGACGAACTGCAGCGCGGTGGCGCCGAAGGCCACCGAGGCGAAGTGGCTGCGCAGGGTGGGGCGGTCGAAGCTCCCGAGCACCTCCCCGGTAAAACGCTGGCGGCTGAACCAGCCGGCGAAGAACAGGCCCGAGACCCCCAGCGAGGCCACGAGGAAGTGGAGGTAGCGAGGCAGCACGTTGGGCAGCGCCAGGGCGGAGAGGAACCCCTGGACGTCGTGCCAGCGCTCCGGGAAGAGCATCAGGTTGATGTTGGCCAGGAACACCAGCGGCACGGCCAGCAGCAGCCCGGCTCCCGCCAGCCCCAGGGCGATGTGGAGCCCCTTGTGTCCGGACAGGGCGTCCCAGCTGTACTTGTGGGCGTAGGTGATCAGGAAGGCGCCGGTCACCAGCGGTACGATCATCATCCAGGCCGTGCCGGTCAGCGCGTTGGCCGAGTAGAAGTACACCGTGTAGATCACGTTGATGACCAGCAGCGGCGCCACCCCGAGCACCACGGCCATGCTCTTGTTGACCGTGATCGTCTCGGCCACCGCGCGGGCCACGGCGTCCCACCGGCGGTCGCGCAGGCCGGCGATCTCGTAGATCGCGCACAGCACCGAGCCGCCGACCATCAGGTTGACGAACAGGGTGTGGACCAGGAACAGCAGGACGATCGCCACCTCCAGCTCGATCTGGCCGGCGGGCAGGGGGAGGGGGATGTCGCGGGGGGTCGGGATGTTGTCCATCGTTCGGCCCTCCTACCTCTCTCCGGGGTGGGTGTCGCCGTCGCCCGCCGGTCGGGGGGCCAGGTCCACACCCACGGTCTGGGCCCCGAACAGGGGATCCCGGTTCTGCTGCAGGTCGAGCAGGTAGTCGGCCAGCGCCCCCGCCTCGCGGTCGGTGCCCGGGAACGGGGGCATGAACGGTCGGGTGTGGTGCATCCCGAGCACGTAGGCCTTGACCGTGTCCCGGCTCCAGGGGTCCTCGCCGTACATGCCCCCCAGGCGGGTGGTGATGCCGTTGAGCCCCGATGTGGTGTGGCAGCGAGTGCAGGCGATACGGAAGATCTCGCGGCCGGCCTCGACCCCGTTGCCGTCGGTCACCTCCCGGGTCGAGACGTAGGTGGCGTGGGCCAGGATGCCCTCCTCGGCCAGCAGGGGGTAGTCGTCGACCCGGATCCCGTTGGCGTACATGTACTCGCCGATGACGTAGGGCTTGCGGATGAACTCCCGGACGCGTTCGAAGCTGCCCAGCAGCAGCATGCAGCCCAGGAAGGGCAGCAGGAGCGCCACCCGGGGCAGGAGCCGGGGAGCGGCCACCCCCCAGAGCGCCACGACGCCGGCCAGCGCCACCATCGCCGCCAGGGTCCAGCCCATCAGGCCCTGCCAGCTCGTCAGGTCCTGGGTGGTCATCGCCACCGGGAGGTTGTCCCACATCCAGGTCGGCACGACCGCGCGGTACCACAGGGAGCCGCCGGCGGCCAAGGGCAGCCAGATCAGCACCCAGATCGAGATCCAGCGCACAGCGCGGCTTCGCAGCTCGGGGTCGCGGCGGGTGAAGAAGAAGGTCAGGAAGAGGGCGAACAGCCCGGCGGCCAGCATCGCCGTGGGGGTCCGGAAGGCCAGCTGGGGGAGGTAGATCGGGTTGAGCAGTCCGGACAGGAAGTTATGGGAGGTCATCCAGTTGCCCGGATCCATCATGAAGCCGAGGATGGCGGTGATGATCGCCATCGTGAGCCACGAGAAGGCCGCGAGCGCTCCGCCGATCGCCACGTGCCGCCCCTTGGCCGCCCCGGTCATCCGCTTCCAGGTCAGGAAGTAGATCATGATGAACACGACCTCGAGCACGAACACCGACCACTCGGCGAGCCAGGCCCAGAAGAAGACGCGGATCAGGCTGCCGATGGCGTAGGGGTTGACCAGCGAGGTCGAGAGCCAGATGCCCACGCCGGTCAGGGCGCCGAAGGTCGTGGTGACCACAAAACACACGAAGAGGATCCGGTAGGCCAGGCGGTCCCAGCCCTGGCGGCCAGTGCGGTGCCCCCACCACTCGAGGGAGGCGACCAGGGGCATCGCGCCCACGGCCAGCGAGTGGTTGATGAACACGTGGACCACCGCGATCGACGCGATCAGGAAACGATTTCCGAAGAAGTCGAGGTGGAAGATCGGGAACTCCATGGACGTCCTCGCGCGGTGGGATCGGGCATCCCCCCGGATGCGGTCCCTTTTTACTACATCTCCCCCGCGCGCGTGGTAGACCCTGTGCGGCCCTGCCGGCCAGGGGCGAGCCGGACGCCCTTGACCCCCGCGGGCAAAGGGCGTACCAGAACGCCGCTGTGGGGTGGGACGGGAGTTCTCGGGTGTCCGTAGACCGGGCCAGCCAGCGAGCCATCGCCCTCGCCGGGCACGTCGACGCCGGCTCGTCCACGCTGAGCCGGCAGATGGCGCGCCTCGTGGGTGCCGGTCCGGCGGACGGGCCTGGATCCCCGGGGCGGCCATCGTCGGAATCGGCGAGCGGCTACTGGAGCGGGCACCCGCTGGAGCTGGTCGAGACGGTCGGGCCGCTGCGGTTCACCCGCGATGCCCGGGGCGCGGTTCCCTCCCTCAGCGGTGCGATCCTGGTCCTGGACGCGGTGACGGGCGTGCAGCGCCAGACCTACACCGCAGACCGCCGGATTCGTCGCTACCGTCTGCCCCGCCTGGCCTTCATCAACAAGTGCGACCGCGCCGGTGCCGACCCCGCCGGCCTCTGTGATCACCTGCGCAACAGGCTGGTGATCAACCCCGTGCTGCTCCAGCTGCCCTTCGGCCGCGAGGAGCGCTTCGTGGGGGTGCTGGACCTGGTGGAGATGCGGGCCCTGCGCTTCGCCGGCGTGGAGGGGGAGCACCTGATCACGGTCCCGATCCCCGATGACCTGCTCCGGCCGGCGGAGGAGGCCCGGGCGCGGATGCTGGACGCGCTCGCGATGTACTCCGACGATCTCACCGCCGCGGTCGCGGCCGGGACGGTGTCGCCCGCCGGGATCCACGACGCGGTGCGCGCGGCCACGGTCGATCTGAAGGTGACCCCGGTCCTGCTGGGCTCGGCCTACAAGAGCAAGGGGGTGCAGCCCCTGCTGGACGCGGTGGTTCGCTACCTGCCCGAACCCCCGGCAGTCCGCGAGCGCGCCCGGGCCGATCTGGCGTTGAGCGAGCCCAGCATGCCGAGCCTGACCCCGGTGGACCTGGAGACCACCGATGTCAGCCTGTCCGAGGAGGATCTCGACAGCGGGCCCTCGGCGCCGCTCGCCCCGTCCGGCCCCCTGCGGATCCTCGAGCTCACCGAGCGCTCCGAGCTCGGCGCGGGCAACCTGGGCGTGGTGATGGCCCGGGCCGGGGAGGGAAAGAGCAGCTGCCTCGTGCGGATGGGCCTGGACTACCTGCTGCGCGGCTCCGCGCTGATCCACGTCGCCCTCGGGGAGATCGAGGCCCAGGTCAAGACCCGCTACCGGGCCCAGATCGGCGACCTCTTCCCCCTGGACAGCGCGGGGGAGAAGCGCGCACGGCTGGATATCCTCGGCCATCGGTTCGCCACCCGGGCCCTCGACGGAGCACGGGTGGACTCGGCCACCCTGTCCCGCCTGGTCCGGGAGGAGCGGAGGACCATCCAGGACGCCCCCCTCGCGATCCTGGTCGATGGGTACGGCTGGACCGGGTCGCTGGCCCAGGTGCGGCGGGAGGTCCGGGGGCTCAAGCAGGCCGCGGCCGAGCTGGGCGCCGAGCTGTGGCTGACCGCCCTCACCCGGCGCGCGCTGACCGGTGCCCACCCGACCAGCCTTCCGCCGGCGGTGGAGGACTTCGAGGACCTCATCGATCTGGCGATCTTCCTCGAGCCTCGCGGCCGGCAGACCACCGTCCGACTACTCCACGACGCCAGCGGCCCCCACCCGGGCGATGCGTACCTCGTGCTGGACCGCACGGCCACGGTGATCGACGCCGAGGCCGTGAGCCTGGACGAGCCGGCCTACTCGCCCGCGGATTTCACCTTGCTGTCCGGGGGAGCTGCGGGCGCCGAGGCCGAGTTCGGCGCCTGCGCCGAGCGCTGGGGTGTGGTCGAGGTGACCTACTCCTTCCCCGGGCGGGACGTCATCCGGAGCCGGGGGATCGTGGAGCTCAGCGAGGCCGAGCTGGTCCTGGGGGACGTGAGCGAGGGTTACCTGCGGCAGCACCTCAGCCGGTCCTTTCGCGACGACGCGGCGTTCCGCCGTCTGCTGCAGACCATCTGGCACCAGGTGGTGAGCGCGGGCCAGGTGTTCGTGGTCGGTGAGATCCTCGGGGACGGTACGGTCAGCGGCGGCACCGGCTGGGCGGTGGAGCTGGCCCGTCGCTGGCAGAAGCCGGTGCACGTGTTCGACCAGGGGACGCGAGCCTGGTTCAGCTG
>CAZHIK010000201.1:0-11430 GCA_964532635.1 uncultured Enterobacterales bacterium | reverse complement strand
AGCGATACATTCGACCCGGTCACTTTCCCTGCGTCGAAAAACTAGTCCCGCACTCGACGCCCCAGCGGGCCCTTCGCGGGCCTCAGGGTCACGGGCGAGTCCTCCTCACACGGCGGCGCCAAGGGCAGCTGTCGCATGTCCCCGAAGCGGGAGTAGGAGAAGGGGCCCGACGGGGCCGAGCCGTAGCAGGGACGCTCCGGGCCCTGGATCCAGGGTCGCAGGCGATAGACCACGGCCTTGTCGCTGTTCAGACGCATAGCGGTCCAGCCGCCGGCCTCGAGGCTGGCCCAGGAGGGGTGCTGGTTGGGCAGGTCCCCGATCCACACCAGCTTCCAGTCGTAGGGCGTGCCCAGGGTGCCCAGCACACGCGGCAAGGGGCAGTAGGCCGTGGTGCGGGCGTCGCCGGCCATCAGGGCCGCGCCAGGCTCGAGCTGGGAGCACAGCTCATCGCCGAAGGCCTTCAGCTCCATGCGGGTGGCCGCCTGGGCCACCTGCTTGCGGGCCACGGTGTGCCACTCGAGCTGCACCAGGCCCACCATGGTCAGGGCCAGCACAACCAGGGCGATGCGGACCCGCGGTCCCCGCTTGGCGAAGGCCGCGGCCCAGGCCGCGGCGGCCACAGGCGTGAAGATGGCGATGTGCCGCGGCTGCGACCAGGCAAGCAGGGGCGGGGCGAGGCCCAGCAGCACCACCGCCATGGCGATGCGTCGGCGGCCCGCCAGCAGCGCCGTGCCCGCGAAGCCCACGCTCACTGCCAGCCAGGCGTGCCAGTTGCCCACCAGGCTGCGGTGGAGGTGCAGCAGCATCAGGCCGACGCGGTCCCCAGCACGGATGGCGTCCTCGTAGGGCTGGCGCAGGTGGGGCGGCAGCTCCTGGATGTGGCGCGGAAGCTCGACGCCTGTGGCATCGCGGGCGGCCTCGCCCACCCGATCCACGAACCAGGTCTGCTGCCAGGGCAGGCCGGGATCCGAGCCCAGCAGCATGGGCGCGATCCACACCGCCGCCACCACCGCCAGCGCCCGGAGCGCCCGCACCCAGGGTTTCCCCCGAGGCCACAGTGCCAGCAACACCATCAGGCCCGCCATGGGCACGATGTGCTCCCGCACGAGGCTCAGGGCCGCCGCGGCCGCAGCCAGCCCCGCCAGCTCACCCCAGCCCGGGCGACGCATGAAGGCCACCGAGGCCAACCCCACGCCCAGCAGCACCAGGGCCGTCAGGGCGTCGGCCTGGATCTGGACGGAGAACGCAAGGCTGCTGGGGAGCGCCAGGAACAGCACGCCGGCGGCCACACCCGAGATCGCGCCCGCGCCGAGCCGGCGGGCCAGCAGCCAGGCCACAGGGGGCAGCAGCGCGAAGCAGAGCACGGTCACGGCGGTGCAGGCCGTGGCCGTAGGCAGCCCGCTCACCGCGGCCAGGGCCGCGCTCGAGGCCGGATACAGCGGCGCAGTGGTGGCCGAGGCTCCCACCCGCAGGTTCTCCGCCGCTACCAGCCACAGCCCGGGATCGCTGCCACCCGGCCCCACCATGCCCAGCGCCCGGGGCAGCAGCCAGGGCACAGCACAGCCCACACCGAGCAGCAGCAGGGGCGGAGCCCAGCGGCGGAGAGACGGTGGTGGGTTCATGGCTGGACCTGGGGGCGGGGCATCTGGCTGGCCATCATATCGGGACGCGGTCCGGGGGCGAAGTGGACTGCACAAGCGGCCTCGCCTGGAGTACCCTGCTTGGGTGATCCCACTCGAGGCAAACATGCGCAGCGAATCCCTGGTGCTCGGTCTGTCCCTGTTCGGCGCCCTCACCCTGTCCGCCTGCCGGGAGGACACCGTGTTCGTGGCCGAAGCCGAGCCGGTCATGCTCGGTCTGCCCTACGACATCCAGCACGACAGCATGACCCTCAGCTGGACCGAGAGCACCATCAGCAGCTTCGACCACTTCGAGCTGTACCGGGGCGACGCCTCGGGCGTGTCCACCGAGGATGAGCTGATCCTCGAGAGCGAGGATCCCAGCGAGACCATCTTCATCGACACCGAGCTGGCCTCCTATCAGACCTACTTCTACCGGATCTGGGTGGTGAACAGCGCCGGCGACAGCGCCGCCAGCAACGAGGTCAGCGGCACCACCGAGTACGACACCTCCCCCACCGCCGTGGTGCTCGAGGATCCCAGCGAGGTCACCGCCACCAGCATGATCCTGTCCTGGTCCGGAAGCCAAGCTGCCGACTTCGCCGCCTACAAGCTGTACCGAGCGGAGACCGAAGAGGTCGACGAGAGCGCCACGGTGGTGCAGACCGTCACCGATCCGGGCCTGACCGATCACATGGACACGGCCCTGATCCCCAACACCGCCTACTACTACCGGGTCTACGTGGAGGACGAGTGGGGCATCTCCACGGGCAGCAACGTGGTCGGCGCCACCACCCTGAACACCGAGGCCCCCTGGTGCACCATCGCCCGCTCCCCCACCGTGCGACCCATCGGAGAGCGCTTCAGCTTCGAGGCGGTCAACTGCGGCGACACCGTCCAGGACGTGGACGATCTCGAGGTGCGCTGGGACTTCGGAGAGGGTGACGGCTGGACCACAGCCACCACCGACAAGACCACCACCCACGCCTACAGTCACGCCGGCGCCTACACCGTGCGCCTCGAGGTCAGCGACGGCGAGAACGCCTCCACCTCCGCCACTGCCCTGGTGGTCACCGATCCGGCGCTCATTCCAGCCGACGACTACATCATCGGCCACGAGGCCGGCACCACTCCCTGGCCCGACACCGAGCCCTCGCATCAGGTGTCCCTGTCGGCCTTCACCATCGACAGCACCGAGACCACCACCGCCGCCTTCGCCGCCTACCTGACCGCCGAGGGCGGCGCCGCTGGGTACTACAGCAACGAGATGGAGATCACCCTCGAGCTCGACGGCACCTACCGCGCCACCCACGGCTGGGACGACAAGCCCATTGTGGGCATCGACTGGTTCGACGCCGACGCCTACTGCAGCTGGGCCGGCGGCGCACTGCCCACCGAGGCCCAGTGGGAGGCCGCCGCTCGCGGCCCCTACGACGGCCCCAACTACGCCTATCCCTGGGGCGACGAGCTCCCCTCATCCCTGGACCCGGTGCCCCTGAACTACAACAACCAGGTGGGCGACGTGGTGGACGTCGGCTCCTACCCCGAGGGCGTCACCGTCTGGGACAGCGACGTGGAGCTGTACGACATCGCGGGCAACGCCGACGAGTGGGTCGCCGACTTCTACGACCCCGACTACTACCAGTGGGCCCTGGACAACGACGACCTGTTGGATCCCCAGGGACCGGCCGCCAGCCCCTACGGCCACGGGGAGCCCGAGTACCGGGTCAGCCGAGGCGGCAGCTTCTGCAACGACGACAACCCCATCCGCAACGCCTTCCGCTGCTACGCCGATCCCTACCAGCGCGGCGCCCACAGCTTCCGCTGCGTCTGGCCCCCCGACGCCCGCGTCGCGATCACCGCCGGCGGTGAGCACAGCTGCGCCATCGACTCCGCCGGCTTCATGGTCTGCTGGGGTGATGACAGCTACGGCCAGGCGCCCTCCCCCTCGGGCACCTACAGCCAGGCCTCGGCCGGTCAGGCCCACACCTGCGCCGTGGACACCTTGGGGTACATCTCCTGCTGGGGTGACGACAGCAGCGGGCAGGCCAGCCCACCTCCGGGCGCCGTCACCCAGGTCGCTGCGGGCTGGGACCACAGCTGCGCACTGGACAGCGCGGGCACCATCCTGTGCTGGGGTGCCAACGACTACGGCCAGACCGACGCCCCCACCGGCAGCTTCGTGGACGTCGCGGCCGGCGACTGGCACAGCTGCGCTGTCGACGTCCACGGCGCCCTGCAGTGCTGGGGCATGAACGACCACAGCGAGGCCACACCCCCCGAAGGTAGCTACACGGACGTCAGCTCCGGCCACTACCACAGCTGCGCCATCGACACCGACGGCGCGGCCCACTGCTGGGGCAGCGACGACGACGGCGAGTCCACCCCACCCGAAGACAGCTGGCTCCACATCAGCGCTGGCCAGGCCCACAGCTGCGGGGTGACCTCGAAGGGTACAGCCCGCTGCTGGGGCTCGGACTACTACGACCAGTCCAACCCGCCCGACGGCAGCTTCACCGCGATCTCCGCGGGTGGCCTGCACAGCTGCGCCATCGACAGCGACGGCCTGGTGCAGTGCTGGGGCCGCAACAGCAGCGGCCAGTGCTCGGTGCCGTAGCTCAGAGCTGCAGAGCCCGCTCCAAGGCTCCCAGGAGCGCCGCTCGGCTGATGGGCTTGCGCAAGACCCTGTCGGCGAACCGCTCCACGAACTCGCTGGCGTCGTCGGTGAAGGTGCCCCCGGTGACGAACAGCATGGTCTCAGCAAGCTCTGGTCGGTGCTCGCTGATCCAGACGAACAGGTCCATGCCGGAGCCCTCGGCCATCATCAGATCCGTGACCACCAGGTCCACGCGGGTGCCGCTTTCGAGGAACCGCTGGGCCTCGTGCAGCGAACCGGCCATCTCGACCACGTGCTCCACGCTGGCCATGCGAGCCATGGCGCGCAGCAGCGCGGGCTCGTCATCCACGAACAGCACGGTGTGGCGGTGGGGGCCATCGGGGCCAATGTCACGGTAGCCGCAGTCCTCACCGAAGTCGGCCGGCGCCGCCTGCCGCTCTCCGCTGGTGGCCTCCTCGTCGAGCTGGACCGTGCTGGGCAGGCTCACCACGAAGCGGCTGCCCACGCCCGGCTCGCTATGGACCTTGATGCTCCCCCCCATGGACTCGATGATCTGCAAGCTCACCGGCAGCCCGAGGCCACCACGGCCCCGAGTGATGCGGATGGGATCGAAGACATGGCGAAGTTCCGTCGGCGAGAGGCCGGCACCCGTGTCCTCGATCTCCACAAACAGGGCATCGCCCTCGGCCCTGGTCCGCACGATGACCCGGTTGTCGTTGGCGTGGCCGGGCTGGATGGACTGGGCAGCGTGGATCAAGAGGTTCAGGAAGACCTGGCAGAGGCGTCCCTCGTTGGCCAGGATGGGCGGCAGGGGCCGCAGCTCCTTGACCACCCGCGCCCGGTGGCGCAGCTCGTTGCCCGCCAGGATCAATGCGCTGTCGAGTACATCCGTGAGCACCACCCGACCGACGCCCTCCAGCCGCTCGAGGTGGGAGAAGCTGCCCAGGTCACGGACCGTGGTGCGCACCCGATCCGCTCCATCCAGGGCCTCCTCCAGCGAGCCGATCAGCTCGTCCACTGTAGTCGCACCCACCCAGGCGTCCCCCTGGGCGTTGGCATCCCGCAGCGAGCCGAGCACCAGCTCGAGGTTGCTCATGACGTAGCCCAGGGGATTGTTGACCTCGTGGGCCACGCTGGCGGCGAGCATACCCACCGCGGCCATGCGCTCCCGCTGCGCGTCATTGTCCGCCCGCTCGAGCCGGCGCTGCAGCTGACGCTGCTCGGTGATGTCGTCGATGATCAGAGCCACGCCGTACAGCTGTCCGAACTCATCCGCCATGGGCAGGGCCCGAATGCTCACCAGACGCTCGGGGCCGCCCCCCAGTGAGAAGCGGTGCTCAGAGGGGAAACCCGGTGACGACAGCCGCCCCTCGACCACGTCGTCGATGGCACCCGCCAGGGCCTCGGCCCCCACGGCCACCAGATCGCGGCCGACCAACTGCGCGGGCTTCCAGCCCAGCAGTCGACCCGCAGAGGAGTTGGCGAACAGGACACGGTGCCGTGGGTCCAGCAGCAGCACGGCTTCCTTCATGGCAGTGAGGATGCCCTGCGCCGAGCTCTCGGGCGTGAGCACCAGCAGACGGTACTTGTGGATCGCCAGCGCCATGCCACCGGACCAGACGAGCAAGGCGAAGTGGCTGAGCCCGGGCATGGGCTGGCCGGAGATCCACGGTTGGGCATAGCCGATGATGGTAGCCAGGATCAGACTGCAGACACCGCTGAGCAGCATCAGCCAGGCGCGCCATCGCTCTCGCGTGTTGCTCGAGCCCCGACCCCAACGCCACAGGATCACCAGCGACACAACGCAGTACACGCTGTAGTAGACGATGTAGAGCCAGTAGTGGAACAGCGTCGGATCCATCTGCTCGGCCCAGCCCAGGGGCGTGAGCACCAATCCGGAGGCCACCACGGGGCGCCACAGGGCCGGGACGCAGATCACGAACGCTGGCAGGTAGAGCAGACCCAGCCCCCAGGGAGGAAGGCGATCGGTCCGGCGGCGGGTGAAGACCAGGAAGAAGTTGAGCAGTAGAGCCGGCGACAGGCCCCAGCCCAGCGTGCTCAGCCGATTCCAGTAGTCGGCGGTGGCCTCGTCTGGCGCGGCCACGAACAACCCGTAGCAGGCGGCCCAGGCGAAGAACGTCAGGCAGAGGAACGCGAACAGGCGGTTGGCGCGGCGGCGGGGATCCTCGAGCAGCACGAAGCCGCCCAGGGCCAGGTGCACCAAGGCCGCGACGAGGCTCGCCCCTTGCAGGAACAGCGCAGGCAGGATGTGGGGCACGGCGGACTTCCGACGATACGGCGGGTGGGTGCACTGCCTATCGGCACGGCGCGCCGGAGCTTTCGCTATCTTTTCCCAATCGAATACGACGCGGTGGACAACACCGCTGGGACCGCAACAACAGCGGCCGATGCGCCGTGCCGCGACGGGCTAGCGCAAGGCCTGGGCCACGGCGTTGCGCAGCTCATCGCGCTTGACCGGCTTGTGCAAGGTGCGCTCGGCCAACCGGGTCGTGAAGTCATCGGCCTTCCTGGAGAGGGTGCCCCCGGTCACGAAGAGCATGCGCGCCGCGATCTCCGGCCGGTGCTCCCCTAGCCAGGAGTACAGCTCAATGCCCGAGACGTCGCCCATCATCAGATCCGAGATGACCAGATCGAAGTGCTCGCCGCCGCCGATCCGCTCCTGGGCCTCGCGCCCGGAAGAGGCCGTCTCGACCTGGTACTGTCCGCCCAACAGGCGCGCCATGGCCCGCAACAACAGCGGCTCGTCGTCCACCAGCAGCAGGCGCTCGGGCTGGCGAGACAGGGAGGCGGGGGCGAGGCTGCGCGGCGCCTCCAGGGCCGGCACAGCGGGGCGGGCCTCGACGGGGGCGGGCTCACTGAGCGCGAGCCCACGAGGCAAGCGCAACGTGAAGCGGCTGCCGATCCCCAGCTCGCTCTCCACCCCGAGGCGGCCGCCCATGGCCTCCACGATGCGCCGACTGATGGCCAGGCCGAGCCCCGCTCCCTCTCCACTGCACTTGGTGCTGTGGAAGGGCTCGAAGATGCTCGCCAGCTCTCCAGGCGCGATGCCCACACCCGTGTCTCCCACCTCGATGCACAGCCAGCCGGGCTCGGCCCAGCTGCGCACGGTCACGGTGTTGTCCTCGACCCGCCCCATGGGGATCGCTTGGGCCGCGTTGATCAGCAGGTTGAGCAACACCTGGCACAGCCGCCCCTCGTTGGCCGAGATGCGAGGGAGGGGAACGAGCCTCCGCTGCACCTGGGCGCGATGTCGAAGCTCGTTGTTCGCCAGCGCCAGGGCTCGCTCCACCACCGTGGTCAGCTCCACAGGTGCCTGTACGTCGGCGTCCTCCACCCGGGTGAAGCCCCGCAGGTCCTTCACGATGCGGCGCACGCGCTCGGTGCCATCGATGGCCTCCTCCAGGCCGCACAACAGCTCGGCCGTGGGCTGCCCCCCCAGGTGCTGCTGCTCGACCTCCGCCAGGGCTCCGTGGAGCAGCTCGAGGTTGGCCGTCACGTAGCCGAGGGGGTTGTTCACCTCGTGGGCCACACTGGCGGCCAGCATTCCCACCGAAGCGAGCCGCTCCTTCTGGGCCGCGCGGTCCGCGCGGGCGAGGCGCTCCTCCATCACGCGGCGCTCGGTGACATCCTCCACGATCAGCCCCAGGCCATACAGCTGCGCGTACTCGTCCCGCATGGGCAAGGCGCGCACCTGGACCCAGCGCTCCCGGCCGCTGGGAAGCCGCAGCCGCTCGTCCCTGGGGAGACCGGAGGTCGAGCGCTTTCCACCCAGCAGCTCTTCCACCCACTCACCGAGCGAGCCGCTGTTCACCTGGTCCAGCCTACAGCCCACCACAGCGGCGGGCTGGCGACCCAGCAGCCTCCCCGCTGCGCCGTTGGCGTAGATCACCCGAGACTCGTCGTTGAGCAGCAGCACAGCTTCGCACATGCCCTGGAGCAGGTCCCTGGCCACACCCTGAGGGGTCAGGGCCAGCAGGCCCAGAGTGCGAATGCCCCAGGTCACCCCAACCGTCCAGATGAGGAGCCCGAACACCCCCAGGTGAGGAACGGGGCCGGACGCGAAGGCCGGCACCACCAGCTCGAGCACCGAGGACAACACCAGGCTCGTCAGGCAGGTCGCGAACACCAGCCTGGCCTGGCGGCGCACCCGAATCAGCCTGGCCCGCTGACCCCAGCGCCACACCAGCGCCAACCCCACCCCGCAGTAGCACAGGTAGTACAGCGTGTAGAACATGAACGCGAAGGAGCCATGATCGATCTCCACCACCCACCCGAACGAGGTGGGCACGAACCCGGAGACCATGAGCGGCCCCTGCGTGCCCAGGGCCAGCATGAACAGCGCTGGCGCGTAGAGCGCCGTGACCAGCCCCGCGGACGGCCAGCGCGGATCCCGGCGAATGAAGACCAGGAAGAAGTGGAGGATCAGGGCGGGTGAGAGCACCCATCCCAGGGGGCTGATGCGGTTCCAGAGCTCAGCGGCGAACGGATCCCGCGCCGCGACGAACAGGCCATAGCTGGCGCTGCTGATGGAGAAGCTCACGCATAGCAGACAGAAGAGCCTGTTCGCGGAGGCGCGGGAGTCCTGGCGCAGAACGAACAGCCCGAACAGCAGGTGCACGATGGCGGCCAGCAGGCTGGCAGCGTGCAGCAGTAGCTCGGAAGAAGACGTCCACATTCCGACCCCACAGGAAGACAGAGGGCTCAACAGTGCCCATCGGCTCTCCCGAAACCGAGACGGAGTCCCCTACCGTCAAGGTTTGTCACATGCAAATATGATAATTTTTCGATTTAACCCTACGATATCGCTCGCCACTGCACCCCAGGACAGACGGACGACCCACCGATCACGGCTCACTTCTGAGCGATGTCCCACTTGGTGCGCGCCCAGCTGTCCTCGAAGGCAGCCTGGTCCGAGAAGAAGGTGCGCTGCTCCTTCTCCTGGGCGTCGATGAACAGCACGAACTCGTAGGGGGCTTCGGGACCCGCGAGGTTCTCGGCGAAGTGCTGCACCATGACGTTGGCCGGCAGGGTCACGCGGCCGGCCACCCGGGTCATGGGAAGCTCGAGGCCCTGCTTGCCCTCGCTGGGGCGGTAGGCGCGCCAGACCAGCTCGGTGCAGACCAAGGTGTGGTCCGTGGCGAAGTCGAAGTCGAAGTCGTAGGGCTTGCCCCAGTGGGAGAAGGCCTCGGTGATGGCCTGGGCCTTGGCCAGCTTGTCGAGCCGAGGGCGCACCGCGGCCAGGTAGTCACCGCTGACGTGCCCCATGGTGTTGAAGACCACGCCCTCACCGATGGCCTCGATGACCCGGTTGTTCTGGTCGTCGTGACCCAGCCGGTAGTGCAGCCAAGCGGTGGGGAAGTGCTCCTCGAGGAAGCGGGGGAAGGACTGACGCTCGCCGGTGGTCTGCTCGATCCACTCGGCGATGGCCGGATCGTCCGACCAGGCCTCGAGCTCCTCGGGGCTGCCGAGGTAGAAGATGGCGTGGGGCCAGAAGCCGGGCAGGCCCACGTTGCTCAGGTACCAGTTCTTGCGGGAGATCATGACGTCGCCTGGCTGGAGCAGGGCGGCGGCTTCCTCCTGCTGCTCGGGGGGGATGAGGTACCAGCCCACCCTGCGCACCCGCACGTCGCCCATCCAGTCGGCGGTCTCCTTCTGGACCGGGAACCAGACCCGTCGCACCGAGCGCTTCAGGATCTGGGCGTCGGCTCTCACGGTCAGGGCCGCTCGGTCGATGGGGGCCACAGCCTCGATCACCTGCAGGTGGTCCTCGCAGGCGCTCCAGAGCCACTCCACGTCGAGATCCCGGGCCTCGCCCCGGCCACCCAGGCCCTTGCCCAACACGTCCAGATAGCGCTCTCCCGCCACGACGCGAGCCTGGTCGCGGGTGCCCAGCAGCTCCTCCCGGAAGTGGCTGAAGGAGTTCTCGGGCAGGTCGTGGCTGGGGTGAGGGGCGTCGAGGAACTTCTTGGCGCTGGGGTTGGCCAGCACCCGCTGGGAGAAGCGCGCGGCCTTCTCGTACAGGGCCAGCTCGGCGGCGTAGGTGAGCAGGTAGGAGCGCAGGTGGTAGCGGCGCTCCACGCGGGAGGGATCGAAGCGGTACCAGTCCTCCCAGAACACCCGGATGGCGTCCAGGGCCATGGCGTAGTCCACCAGTGCCGCGAAGCTCTCGAGGAGCAGGGCCTCGTCCTCGGCCGTCAGCGCGTCGCTCTTACCCGGCGCGGGCACGCCGCGAGCCTCGAGCTCTCGCAGCAGCCGTTCCATGCCCTGGACGTGCTGCTCGTACGCCTCGGCGTCGATGGTGAAGGCCTGCTCGAAGTCTCCCCGATCCAGCTGAGTCAGCGGCGAGGGCTCCTGCTGGTAGTGCATCACCAGCCGCGCCCCCAGGCCCATGGCCATCAGCACAAGCACGAAGACCACCCGCTTGCGCAGGCGCACGCCCTCGGGAGTGACGGCCACCAGCTTTCCACGCAGCAGCTTGCCTCCCGCGATGAGCACCAGGGCCAGCATGGTCCAGCCCAGGGTGAGCTCGAGCAACTCGGGGATGAGCCGCATGCCCTGGTCAGCCAGGTAGAACCCCACCAGACCGCCGACGCCCACCGGGAGCATGGCCTGGCCCAGGAGATCGATGAGCCGCCCAGCGCGCAGCACGCGGGAGTCGGCGATGGGGGGACTGTCGGGAGGAGGTGCGGTTTCCATTCCCGGCGTCTAACCAGAAACAGTGACCCAAAGGGACCGCAAGCATCGGGACACGGCAGATCTCGTTGAACTCGAAACGGCGATGCTGGTTCTGGGCTGGCCGGGTGGCGGGGGCCGACGTTGGCTCCGCTCGCCTCCGGCCTGCCGATCGGTGTGTCCCCCTGCGGCCACGCCGGGTTCGTGGTCTCGGTGGCGAGTGCGATCCTCGGAAGGGCTGGAGCGTCCTCAGGGGAACCCACCTGGCGCGGCCTGCGCTCGCCTGCTGTCGTCGGTGGGTGCCGTGCTCGGGCTCCTGCGTTGAGCAACGACCCGGCCAGGCAACGCCGGCCGGGCCGTTGCTTGGACTCCGGCTGCAGGGTGGACGTTGGAGGTTTGCCGTGCTCCGGTGGTCACTGGAGAGCGTGAGCTGAACGACTCGAGCGAGGAGGAGGAGGCGGCGAGGGGGTGGGGGAGGAGACCGCCTCCGCCCACGGTGAC
>CAZHIK010000200.1:11242-11521 GCA_964532635.1 uncultured Enterobacterales bacterium | reverse complement strand
GCCCGCGGTGGCAGCCCTGCTCCAAGAGTCCCACCGCCGCTTCAACCTCCTCGACCAGATCGAAGAGCCCCGCGAGCCCGAGCCCGAGCCCGTCCCTCGCGAGCGCCGGAAAGCTCCGCACCCTCCCGAGACCCCACAGCGACACCTGCCCCTCGACAGCGGCTCGTCTGCTCCGGCGGAGCCCGAGCCCCCCCCTCCCCGCCCCCGGCCCCCCCAGGACCAAGAGGTTGGGCCCCCCCCCCCCCCCGCCCCCCCGGGTGCCCCCCGGCCCCCCCGGCC
>CAZHIK010000200.1:0-11232 GCA_964532635.1 uncultured Enterobacterales bacterium | reverse complement strand
ACCCTGCCCAGCCCCGAGCCCCCCGAGGACGACGAGTTCGAGCCCGTCCCCACCCTGGCCCTCGAGGATGCCCCGGAGCCCGACTGGCAGCGCTTTGCTCAGCCGGCCAAGGAGCCCCAGCCCGCCCAGCGCCCGTCCCAGGCCCTCGATCTGCCCGTGGCACTGCTCACCTCCGGCAGCCGCCCCCTGGCGCGCGAAGACCAGCAGCGCTTCACCTGCCGCAGAGTGCTCGTGCTCGCCGGCCAGGGATCGAGCGCCGTCACCGACCGCCTTCGCGGGGCCGGCATCGACGTGCTCGAGCTCGAGGCCCGCACCATAGCGGGCATGAAGCCCAAGACCCTCGAGCAGGCCCTCGAGGGCTGCGACACGCTGGTCTACGCCGCCCACGAGGCATCCCGCCACGCCATCGAAGACGAACGCATCTCCGACGCCCTGGTGGAGCAGGCCAGCCTGTTCTACCGCTGCTTCCAGGCCCTGGCCGGAGTGCTCGAGCATCAGCCCATGCGGGTGCTGGTGCCCGTGTCCCAGGACGGCAACTTCGGCGCCTGGCCCCGCACCCCCATCCGAGCCCTGGGTGCCTTCCCCGCGGCCTGGGTGCGCTGCCTGCAACGGGAGCTGCCCAGGTGCCGCTTCCAGCTCGTCGACGGCGGCGACCTGCCCTGGCCCGAAGCCATCGAGCAGCGCATCGACTGGATCTCGAGCCGCCTCGAGCTGGGCCGAGCGCCCTTCGGCATGGTCACCCCCACCCTGGTGCGGGTGGGCCCGCGGGGACGCCGCGATGATCTGCTGGGCAAAGGCGATCTGCTGCTGGTGGTCGATGGCGTCCGCGGACCGGGCTTCGAGTACGCCCTGGCGCTGGCCCGTCGCACCGGCGCCCGACTGCTGCTCACCGGTCGCACCCCCGCGCCCACGGACCGCCCCTCCTGGCTCGACGCCGCCCCCCAGACCCTGGACATGGTCCTGGGTCAGCTACGGCACGATCTGATGGAGCGACAACGCATGGGTCCCGCCGCGGCCCAGCAGCAGGTGGCGCGCGCCCGGGCCCAGTGGGAGCTGATGCGCAACCTCGACCGACTGCGCAAGGCCGGGATCTCGGCTCGCTACCACTGCTGCGAGCGGCTCGATGCCCCCTCGCTGGAGCGCCTCAGCGACGATCGCCCGGTCCGGGGTGTGATCGTGGGTCCTCCTCCCATGCCGCGCCAGCTCCCGGAGGATCCGGCCGAGTACCTGCGCTTGACCGCCCTGGGCACCCTGCTCGAGCTGCAGCCCCTGCTGGACTGGCGCCGCATGAGCGTACTGGCAGCCTGCACGCCGCTGGCCGGTTGGGGCGGGCAGCCCGGTCAGGGCCCCCTGGCCACCGCCGGCGACATCCTGGGCTGGGTCATCCAGGGCCTGCACCAGCGCTACCCCCAGCTACGGGGCCTCGCCTTCGCCATGGGTGGCCAGGGTACCGGCTCCACCCGCGGCGACCTCTTCCTCGAGGCCCTGCTGGGCAGCGACCTCACCCGGGTGGCCGTCTGCGACCTGCCCACGGCCCAGGCCTCGGGCCGCCCCATGTCCAGCTTCCCCATCGCGCCCCGCTCTCGCGGTCGGCTGGTGGAAGCGCCCGAGCAGCGCACCCCCGCAGTGCGCTTCGAGCGCGCCCGCGACCTGTGGCTCGACCAGCACCGCCTGGACGACGAGCCCGCTCTGCCGACCGCCTTCCAGGCCGAAGTCTTCGCCGAGGTCGCCCACCAGCGGGGCCTGGCGGTCCGCGACCTGCGCTTCCGGCGGCCGGCCCTGGTGCGAGGCGCCTCCCTCAACGCCGAGATCATGGACTACGAAGGCCGCCTGTTGCTGGTCCCCCACGAGCGCTCGGAGCTGCCCGACAAGGTCCTGCCCCGGCTGGCGTTCGCCACCTGCCGGCTCGCCCCACCCATGCGCGACGAGCCCGAGGACATGCGCTTCGCCCCTCGCGAGCTGCTGACGCTGCACGACGCTGCCCAAGAAGCCGTGCTGCCCTGCTACACCATGCTCGACGAGCGCTTCGCACCCACCCTGGGCCTGGGCCCCATCTTCCGGGGCATCCGCTCCACTCGCCACACCGGCGACCGGTACCTCGGCCTGGTGTCCCTGGCCGACGAGGCCATGGCGGCCCTATCCCTCCCCGGCGCCTTCGCCTTCCAGCCCGTGCTGGCCGACCTGGCCATGCAGGTGGCCATGGCTTGGGCCCTGGACGAGCACCAGCGCCTGGCCCTGCCCACCGCCCTGGCGGGGCTGCACGTCCTGGGCCCCTCCCGGGAGCGCGAGGTGGTGGTGGTGTGCAAGGCTCGTGACCTCAGCGACCGGCACATCGCGGTAGACCTGGTGATCCGCGAGCCCGATCAGCGGCCCGTGCTCTTCCTCGAGCAGCTCGAGCTTCGGGCCGTGGCGGCCTTGGACGAAGACGACGACGAGCTGTAGAAGCTAGTCGGGGGACTGGGGCGGCGAGTCGCCGGTGTCGCCGCGGCTCACACTGCCGGCCACCTCGTACTTCACCGCGATGACCGCGCCGCGCTCGGGCACCGAGGCGCCGTTGAAGTGGAGGTAGGAGGTGGAGTCGTCGTAGCTCCAGCCGTCAGCATCGCCTCGGGCGACCTCGCCGCCGGTGCTGCCATCGCAGGGTTCGTCGTCGCAGACCCAGACCTCGATGGTGCGCTCCACCGGACGGTAGGTGAGCGGGAAGGCCTCGCGGATGCCGCCCACGCTCAGCCCCAGGTCGTCCATGATGCCGGCGAAGTCCTCGGAGCAGATGCTGCCCATGGAGCCGCCGGTGCTGTCGGCGAACTCCATGTACCGGGTGCCCGGCAGGGTGTCCTCGCAGTGGGTGGTGTCCTGGGGACCTACGATAGCGAAGCCCATCACCAGTTCGGGGTCACCCTTGATCTCGCGGAAGCTGGCCACGTACTCGGCCACCGAGACCAGATCGTCCTGGTAGGCGGGCAGGTAGCAGTAGTCCTCGCTGGGCAGGGCGCCGCGATCCGAGCAGTCGTTCTCGTCGGAGACATAGATGAGCACCAGCATGGCACCTTCGCGCATGAAGCCGGCGTTGGCATCGGAGACCATGGGCTCGCTCAGGGCCACGAAGGAAGCCTCGAGCCCCTTCTCCATGCCCCATCCTTCGATACCCACCAGGATCCGCTCCTTGAACTTCTCCACGTAGTCCAGGGTGTCGCGGGTGAGCACGGCGGGGGTGCCCAGCAGCTTGCCGCGATCCGGGTTGTCCTCGGACAGGTCGGTGGTGATGACCCCCAGGTGGAAGTCCATCATGGTCTCCACCTCGTCCATGTATTCGATGAAGGTGTCGAAGCGACGAGCCAGGCGCTCCTGCTCGGCCTCCATGGACTCGGAGTTGTCCACCACCCAGAGGATGTCCACCTCGTCGCGCACCTCCTGGAAGAACAGGTCGGTGTAGGTGCGCCGGGTGAAGCCGGTGTCCATGTTGCAGCTGCCCAGCAGGGCAGCGGCAGCGAGACACAGTGGGATTGGGGCGATGCGCATGGGGTGGAACCTCGAGGCTACAGAACGCAGCCGGCAGGCGACAAGATAGGCTCTGCAGGAAGCGATGAGCAAGTGGAGACCGATGTGAGGCGCACAGAACCGGCAGTTTTTGCATGGTGGTCTCGGGGGTATGCCCTCGCCGCGTTCGCCGCCCTGCTCCCCCTCGTGGCCCTGATCCCGGGGTGCCAGCCCGAGGATCCACTCACAGCCCTCCAAGCCTGCCAGGACCAGGCCTGCCGCACCGCCGCGCTGCTGCCAGCCTGGGCGGAAGACCCCACGGGCACCCGCAGCTGGCTGGCGGGGCTCGAGGATCCCACCGTCCAGGCCACCCTGATCGAGGGCCTGGCCCTGGAACACCCCGACGACGCGGCCGCCCTGTGCCGTGACCTGCCGGAGGGGGCCCACGCCCGGGTTCGCTGCGAGCGGAGGGTGGTGCGCCCCCACCTCGAGGGCCGGGGCAAGCCCATCCACCAAGCCGGCCCCCGCCAGCAGGAAGCCGCCGCCGGCCCCCGCAGCACCACCCTGCCCCTGCTCGATCTCGAGCCCCCGCCCTGGACCCTGGCCGCGGCCGCCGAGCGCGACGCAGCCCTGGCCGACTGCGAGGAGGGCGAGCCTCGGCTCTGCGCCCGGCTGGTCTCACGCCAGCAGGCCGAGAGCGGTGACTGGGAGGCCGCGGGCCTGGCGTGCCTCGCCGGCGATCCCGACGCCGGCAAGGCCTACGCCGAGTGTCTCTTCCAGGCCGCCGAGGTCCTGGCGGAGAGCCAGGGCGCCACGGGCCTGGGTCCCGCTATGAAGCTCTGCTCCTGGTCCAGCTTCGGGCCCATGTGCGTGGCCCACAGCCTCACCCTGGTGGGGCCCGAGGTGCCCAGCGCCGAGCAGTTGACCGACGAGCACATCCAGGCCACCCTCGATGTCGTGGAGGCCATCCGGACCGCCAGCCAGGCCCAGCCGCGGCTGCAGGCGAACTGGGTGGACCGCTACTGGTCGTCGTGGACCTACTCGGTCTACGTCAATGCCCGCGCCGTCGACGGACGCTTGCTGGAGCTGCTGCCGGCCGAGGCCGCACCCCACCTGAGGGTGGCCGTGGCCGCCCGCCTGATGAAGGACCGCGACCCCGCCACCCTCGAGATCGAGGCCCTCGCCGCCGAGCTCGAGCAGGCTCTGGCTGGCCGAGTCGAGCCGCAGCCCGGCCCCGCGGTCCCCCGGGTGCGCAGCCTGGTCACCAACCACCGGGTGCAGACCTGGGCCACCGACCGCAAGGACGAGCGCCCCGTACCCGCCGCCTGGGTGATGGGGCCAGCCCGCCGGGCGGTGAGCGACGATCCAGCGGTCGAGATGCGCCTGTGCGTGCTCGAGGCCGCGGCCCAGCTCCGGTCGCCGCCTCCAGCCAGTTTCTTTCTGGCCCCGGTGGGCGACACCGAGCAGGACCGCCTGGTGCGCTGGACGGGAGCGCGGATCGGATCGTTCCTCGACCCCGAAGCAGCGAAGGGGCTGAGCGACCCGGAACCGCTGGTGCAGGGGGTGCTGGACAAGCCGCGGGTGAATCGGAAGGGGAAGGCTTCCAAGCCGAAACCTGGTAGACCTCTCTGAAGAGGACCCACATCATGCGAAGACTCCCACTGGCGTTCCTGCTCTCTCTGCTCTGCGCCTGCGGCGAGCGGGGGGAGGCCGACTGCTCCGACCACAAGGACGATGACAACGACGGCCTGGTGGACTGCGACGACCCTGACTGCTCCACTGACCTGGCCTGCACCGAGGGCGACACCGACACCGGCTGTGCCCCTCGAGACTGGTTCCCTGACAGCGACGGCGACGGCTACGGGGCGGGCCCCGCCGTTCAGACCTGCGAGCAGCCATCCAACTACGTGGACAACGACGACGACTGCGATGACGACGACGACGAGATCCACCCTGACGCCGAGGACCTGTGCGACGGCGTCGACAACGACTGCGACGGCCAGGTGGATGACGGCCACGAGCGCCTCACCTGGTACGAGGACTTGGACGGTGACGACTACGGAACCGATGCCAGCAGCATCATCGGCTGTACACAGCCCGCAGGCTACGCGGACAACACCGACGACTGCGACGACACCGACGCCGACATCCACCCAGGCGCAGAGGAGACCTGCGACGGAGTGGACCAGGACTGCGACGGCGAGACCGACGAAGGCGCAGCCCCTGTCCCGTGGTATCCGGACGCCGACGGGGATGGCTATGGCCTCGAAGACGGCTCCGTGGAGACCTGCCCGGCACCCGAAGGCTACGCCGATCAGGCCGGCGACTGCGACGACAACAACGCAGCCGTCAATCCGGGCGCCGAAGAGATCCTCGACGGCCTGGACAACGACTGCGACGGCCTGCCGTCCTGGATCGTGATGACCGATCAGCCTGGAGACAGCATCTACCTGCTCGGGCTGGATGGAACGGTATTGGACACGTTGAACGTGGTGTCCAGCTGCGATGGCCCCGCGGGGGTCACCAGGGATCCTTCCGGGCGGGCCTACGTCTCCTGTTCTGGAAACGACACCCTTCTGTTCGTAGAGACCGATGGCAGCACCAGCAACCAGCTGCTGGACGATCCAGCCTGCGACACCGCCTCGGTGGCCTGGTCGCCGGACGAGACCTGGGCTGCTGGCGGCTTCCTGTACCTGAGCTGTGACTACTCGGGCTTGTTCCTGGACACCCAGGGCAACCTGCTGGCGGAGGTGCCGCTGTCCGACGCGCGCCAGCCCGCAGCGGATCGCCGCGGCCGGGTGTGGGCGGGGGAGTCCTCTGGAGAAGTCTACCGCCTGGACCCGGACGACTACGAAGTAGTCTTCGACATCGGCAACAGCCTCGGCGGCATCGCCGTCGAGCCTGACGGGACCGTCTGGGTCAGCGACGACGATCGCCACGAGGTCTGCCAGGTGGACCCGGTGAGCCTGGACAGCTCGCTCTGCGTCGACACCGGCTCGTACTATCCCCACCACATCGCCTTCGACCGCAGCGGCTACGCCTATGTCGTGCACACCAACGATCTCGTCGTCATCGACACCGTGACCGACAGCGTCGCGTTCACCGAGCCCGACGCCTTCACGCACGGCTTCACCGTCGGTCTCGGTCTGGACGGCACCCTGTGGACCCAGGACATGCCGAAAGGCGAGTGGGCGATGTGGTCCGGCCACGGTGAGAGCATCCGCGCCGTGGGCGCCATCGATGCGAGTGGTGGCTACCACTATGGCGACTTCACCGGCTCCCAGGCCAGGTGGCTGTCCAAGCCCGGCGGGCAGGGCCTGAGCGTGCAGGACGCGCTGATCTGCGACGTCTCCAGCTACGAGCTGCGCTCCTCCCTGGACATCGACGGTGACGGCCAGCACGACCTCGTCACCTCCCCACAGGGATCGAGCAGCGGCGCCTGCATCTGGAAGGGGGACGAGCTGGCGGACTGGGCCTCGAGCGGGCCGAGCGCCTGCTGGACGGGCGGCTCCATCGCCTACGCCCACGTCGGTGATCTGGACGGCGACGGGCTGGACGACCTGCTGCTGCCCGACACGGACGCGGCCGAGGCCTACCTGTTCTTCGGTGGGAGCTTCCCCTCCACGGGTGCCGGCGACCTGGCCGACACCGCCGACGTGGTACTGGACATCACCAGCCCGGACGGGAGCTTCAACGGCCCCGCTGGCTACGCCCACATAGCGGACCTGGACGGTGATGGCTTCGACGACCTCGCGCTCGGCACCAACACCCACAGCTCCTCCTCGCTGGGCAAGGGCTGGTTCCTGTTCGGGCGAGATCGTCTCGACTGGGAAACCCTCGACGGGCAGAACCTGTTCGACGCCGCAGATGTGACCCTCGAGTCCGACGCGCTTGGGATGGGCCGCCCGGTCGCGCTGGTGGGCGACCTGGACGGTGACGGGCTGTCGGAGCTGGCCCTGGGCGCTGGCAACGAGACCGACGGCAACACCCGACGCAGCGCCGTGGTGCTCTACTGGGGTCAAGACGTGGTGGACGCTGCCGCGGGTTCCGGCGCCCTCACCGCCGTTGAGGCGGTGGAGCTGTGGGTGGACCAGGGCTACAGCGACGGCACCGCGGGTGGCCTGGCCTACCCCTTCCCGGTGGGCGACCTGGACGGTGACGGGCTGGCCGAGCTGATGGCCACCGCCCCCAACGGCGACTTCGAGGGCACGGACTACGGCGGCGCCGTGCTCGTCTACGGCGGCGAAGACCTGACCGCGAGTGGGGCCGTGGACTCCATCGCCACGGTCTTCGGGGCCACCGTCGGGACCCAGGGAATGGGCTCGTTCCAGCTGCCTGTCGGCGACATCGATCACGACGGCTTCGACGACCTGATGCTCACCAACCGCGAGCACGACGAAGGCGGCGCCTCGGCCGGGCGGCTCTCAATCCTCTTCGGGGGCTCGCTGCGCTGGGAGCGCCACACCGAGTGGCTACCCCTGACCTACGCCGAGACCAGCTTCGACGGTGAGGAAGGGGATCAGCTGGCCTACGGCGTCGTCGGCGACTTCGACGGAGACGGATGGCTGGAGCTCGCGGTGGGTGGAGCGGACCGCTTCTACGTGCTGGAGGATCACACCGCCTGGCCCCGCTCGAGCGACTGAGGCTCCCGCCGAATCCCTACTTCCCCTCCCGACAAGGCAGCTCCCCGCCGCTCCCCGTTCCCCGCACCGCCCGCCAGCGCACGGCACGGCGCGGCGGCCGGCCCAGGGCCTGCTGCAGCGCCCGGGCGAACGCGCGATCCCCATCAGCCACCACCTCGAGCTTGCCCGGCAGCACCAGCAGGGCGCCGGCAGCGTCCAGGCCCTCCACCACCTCGCGGGCGCATACGTCGATGTCCTGGTCCCGCAAGCAGCAGCGGGGCTGGCTGAGGCGCCGGTAGAACCACCCCGCCTGCAGCGCCGCCAGCTCCAGGTGCACCTCCCGGCGCTCCTGGAAGACAGGGCTGGCCACCGGCGCACCGTCCGGCAGCTCCAGCAGCTCGCTCACCCCCGCCAGGGAGCTCTCGTAGAACACCGGCCAGGGCAGCTCGGCGTAGGGGGCCATCGCGAACCCCGGCAGCGCGGGCAGCCGTGCGGGCCGGGTCTGGGCGAAGCGCTCCCGCTGGGCCGAGAAGCCGTGGGCGAAGGCCAGGCCGTCCAGGGCCGCCAGGGCGCTGATCACCGCCAGCAGCGTCGGCGCCGCCCAGCCAGGGCGCCGCCAGGCCGCCACACATCCAGCCAACGCCACCAGGCCCACCGAGGCCGGCAGCAGGTGCCGCGGCTGCAGCCGCTCGGCCCGAGCCTCGCCCACGACAGCCCAGGCCAGCAGTGACAGCACCAGCACCGCAGCGGCCATGGGCTGCTTCCGGAACGCCACCGCGGTGCCCAGCAGGGCCAAGCCCGCCAGCCAAGGGAAGCGCCCGTGCACCAGCCCGCGGCCAGGCAGGGCCAGCACGGCCAGCAGCCAGCCATGGCCCCCGGACTCCACCGCCTGGGCCCCCATCCAGGGCTGCTGGGCGTCCATCATCAGCCAGCCCAGCAGGGCTCCGACACTCAGGCCGAGGATCAGCCCCAGCGCACACCGCAACCAGCCGCGGCCGGCGGTTTCTACCGATCGGTCCACATCCCGCAGCCAAGGCGCCGCCAGCACGAGCGCGAGCACCGGGAGGGCCGAGGCCTTGGTGGCGACCCCAAGGGCCACCAGCCCGGCGCCGGCACCCACCAGGGCCACCCGACGCTGGGCCCCACCCCACCAGGCCAGGCCCAGGCCCAACCAGGCCAGCCCCCAGGACAGCGTTCCTGGGTCCACCAACAGGGCCTGGTGAACCACCAGCGCCCAGCAGCCCGCCAGGAGCGTCGCCCAAGGCGCCGCACGACGACCCGCCAGGCCCCAGGCTGCCAGCCCGGCCCCCGTAGTCGCCATGGCCAGCGACGCCAGCCCGCCGATCCGCAGGCCAGGCACCAGGAACAGCCAGCCCAGCGGCGCCAGCAGCCAGCTGGCCGGCCCCTGCTGGTGCTGACCCAGCAGAAGATCCCGGGCCAGCAGGGCGCCCCCCGGACCAGGCAGGTCGTGCAGGTCGAGGCCAAGCAGCAACACCCCGTGCAGGGCGAGCCCCACCAGGATCGCCGCAAGCAGGGGCAGCCAGCGCATCAACGCCGCCGGGGATCCGGGATCTGGTCCGGAGGAGGCGCCGGGTAGCGGCCACCTTGCGGGGCCTGGTCCAGGGGCGGGGGCAGTGACGGCGGCAGGTCGCGGTCCGAGCCCGAGGCACCGTCTTCGCCCTCACCTACGCCGCTACCTACGCCGCCGGGGGTCACCTGAGTGCTGACCCGCTCGTACTCCTCACCTTCCTCGGAGAGCAGGTAGGCCTCCTCGTCGATCCAGGGGCGGGTGATGAGCTGAGCGTCCGGGCTGCGCAGCACGCGCTGGTCGGCGCTGACCTCGGTGAGTCCCAGGGTCTCCTTGTCTGGCTCCACGTCGCCTCGCCGGCACGGAGCCTCGACCCCCCAGGGGGAGTAGATGGCCACCCGGGCGTCTTCGTAGACCGGATCTCCGAGCTTGCGGCGCAAGGTCTTGCGCAGGTTGCGCATGCGCAACCGCATCACGTTGTCCATCAAGCCCGGCACCTTGCCGCCGTGGTAGAACGCGTCCTTCTGGGCCACCACGTAGCGGTAGCCCAGATCGTAGACCTCCTGGGCATCGGCCTCTTCCCACTGCGGATCGTTCTCGTTGAGCTTGGCGGCGGCGAACAGCTGCTCGACGAAGGCGTTGTCCTCCATCAGCTCGGTGAACTCTTCGGGCGTGAAGACCTCGTTGTTCTCGAGCATGCCCCCCATGATGGGCCGGGCGTGGGCGGTCTGGTAGTACAGGTGCGCCTGGGTCCAGTTGTAGGGCAGCTCCATGATGGCGCCCGGGGGACCGTGGGCCAGGCAGTGGTAGCCGGCGGGGATGGCGGAGTTCCACGAGGGGTAGGGCAGCACGTCGGCCAGGTACAGCTCCACGCCCCAGGCCAGGCCGAGCACCACCGCCGCGGCGATGCGAACCCGCAGGCCCCGGGTGGCCGCCCACACCAGCACGGCCACATTGGCCAGGCCCAGCAGGATTGCCAGGTACGCCGCGGCCCGGGCAGGCCACCACAGCCGCCGCAGGAAGCCGATGGACTTGACCAGCCAGATGAAGAAGGGGTTGGGCAGCACCAGCTTGTACAACAGGATGATGGGCCCCATGGCGATGAGCGCCGCCACGGCCAGCATCACCAGCAGAGGGCCCCTGGGCAGCTTCCCAGGACGCCAGATCAGGAAGCCGAGTGCCACGAACGAGGTGATGGGCACCAGGATGGCCTGGGCCAGCAGCCGCTCCTGGGGACCGGCCTCGATGACATAGAAGCCAGCGAAGCGCCGCAGAGGCTGCCACAGGAACAGACCGATGGTCTGATCCTCCACCGTGATCGGCGGGCTGGCGAACAGGCCCCAGCGGTCCACGTCCAGCAGGCCTGGCACGTTGCCGGACTCGGCGGCCAGGGTGATCAGCGGCAGCCCCACTGGCGCGGTCAACGCCAGGGCCACCGCCGCGATCAGCGCGTGCCGCCCCAGCTGCTTCCAGCGGTTGCCCGCATCCTCGGGGGGCCAGGCGAAGCGGTGGAGGCCGTGCCCCATGCAGACCAGGCCCCCAAAGAAGGCGTAGAACCAGTACTGGTAGCCAGTGAGCGCCAGGAACACGCCCGCCAGGACGGGT
>CAZHIK010000199.1:0-11566 GCA_964532635.1 uncultured Enterobacterales bacterium | reverse complement strand
GCCTGGGAGGCGTCGTCGTAGAGCACCATGGTGTCGACCTCGCCCTGGGTGTGCTCGCCCACGGGGAACACCCCCAGCAGGCCGCAGGGAGGCGTGTCGGTGTCGATGGTGTGGATGTCCTCGCCGCAGATCGCGGCCTGGCAGGCGCCCTCGAGCTCGTAGAGTAGGCAGCGGCCCTCCGTCAGGGCCGCGTCGGGGTCGTCCACCATGGCGTCGATGCCGCCCTCGCGCTCCTCGAGGGCGATGAGCACGTCGCGGTAGCTCCAGATGTCCTTGGTCACGCGGCCGGTCAGCCAGGGCTCGCCGTCCAGTAGCAGCTCCCGCTCTCCCACGCCCTCGTCGGTGATCAGGTTGCCCAGCAGGCTCCTCAGCGCATCGTAGGCCTGCTCGGCGCTCACGCTGCCCGGCTCGGCTCCCGTGTCGCCGGTGTCCTCCGGGCCGGCCCCGGTGTCGCCCGTGTCAGCGAGCGCAGGGCTCGCACCCAGGGCCAGCAGCAGGCCGGCAGCGACGCGCCGCAGGCTGGGGTATCGGGGCGGAGCGCGGCGCGGGACCGGGGAACGGGGGAGGGGGCTCGTGTTCGGAGACGTCATGGCTTCGGCGCCCTATTCCTGACTGAACGGGATGCTGTCGGGATCCAGGAACCAGGTGTCCCCGGCGCGGTACCAGGTCTGGCGCAGCATCTCGGTGTGGACGGTGTAGGTGCCCGTGCTGATGTCCTCGACCTTGACCACCACCAGCCCTTCGAGTCGCTCGGCGTCGGCTGAGGGTGTGGCCAGCTCGATGTGCACGAGCTGGAAGTCGGTGATCTGGGCCGGCGGGTTGGAGGACCAGACCGTGAGGAAGTCGAGCCGGGGCTCGGCCTGCTCGATGAGCGCCGAGGCGCCCTCGTAGTCTCCCCAACGAAGCGCGTGCCAGAACAGCTGGGCGCACTTGCCCAGGGCCTCCTGGTCGTGTGCCGGCGAGAAGGACTTGATCTGGCGCTCCGGGCACGCGGTGAGCACGGCGAGGCACGAGGCGAGGACGAGGGACTGGAAGCTGCGCATGGCCGCAGTCTATCGCGGCGAAGGCCTGATCGCGGCTGTCGCTTCGGCGAGGCTCGCTCCCCCGGGGGGCGGGGTGGGCATGGTGCAGGCTGCTGGGCTATTCTCTCACTCCGGTACAACGCCCATCATCCGGTCCTCGGAGGCACGATGACGCTGTCCCTCGTCGCGCTCGGTCTGCTGGCCGCTCAGGTTCAGGCTCAGGAGATCAACCTTCGCAATGCCAACTTCCACCTCGAGCACGCCGACGTGCGGGTCCAGAAGCCCGGCGCCGCCCTCGAGCTGGTGCGGCACTACAACAGCCGCTCCACCGAAGACGGCTTGTTCGGCTTCGGCTGGTCCAACCCCTACGAGGTGATGGTCAGCACCCACGCCGACGGCACCCTGTTGGTGGTGGATTCCGACGGCTTCGTGCTGCGCTACACCCCCGAGGGCAAGCCCTGGTCGGAGATCCGCGAGGACTTCGTGGATCGGCTCGTCCAGGCCCGCCGCACGGAAGACAAGGCCCACGGCGCCGAGCGTGAAGACATCTTCTACCAGGAGCTCGAGCTGCTGTGGCTCGACAAGCCCGAAGAGCGCGAGCAGGCCACCTGGGCCTACCCGGCGGCCTGGAAGGAGCCCCTCGACGGCACCTACATCTCCTACGACCGCGGCACCGAGACCATCGAGCGCACGGGCGGCACCTACAAGCGCACCGCCTCCGACGGCCTGCAGGAGTCCTTCGACGAGAAGGGTCGCCTGGTCGGTCGCACCGACACCGCCGGCCGCGGCCTGCGCCTCGACTACGACCGCGACGGGCGCCTGGCCAAGGTGGCCCACACCGACGGTGCGGGCTTCACCCTCTTCTACGGCCAGGGCGGCCGGGTCAACGAGCTGCGCGACACCGAAGGCCGCTCGGTGGCCTACGCCTACGACGACGAAGGCAACCTGGTCCAGGCCCGCGGCCCCGGCCAGCGGGTCATCGCCTACGCCTACGACGAAGAGCACAACCTCGTGGCCGTGCGCCAGCCCGATGGCACCGGCCTGCAGGTGCTCTACGACGTCGAAGCCGACTGGGCCGTGGCCCTCAAGGGCGCCGAGGGCGTCACCCGCTACGCCTGGGACCTCCTCAACCCAACCGGCGAGCACTACCGCTGCACCGTCACCGACCCCGACGGCAATGCCACCACCCACGAGTTCAACGATCTCGACCACGTCTCGGTGATCACCGAACCCGGCGGAGGCACCACCCGCACCGTCTACTCGGCCTGCTGCGCCAAGCCCCTCGAGGTCACCCACCCCGACGGCTCCACCACCAAGTACGAGTACGACAGCAACGCCCGCATGACCGGTGTGACCGGCCCCGACGGCGTCCGCGCCCGCTACACCTACCACCCCTCCATGTCCCGCATCGTCCAGGCCAGCTACTCCGACAGCCGGCGCTATCAGTACGAGTACGACCGCGGCGGCCGGGTCACCAAGGTGATCGAGGGCGGCGGCCGGGTGCTCGAGCTGTTCTACGGCGCCAACGGCAAGGTCGAGAACATGGAGACCAACGACGGCGGCATCTACAAGTTCGAGTACGACGTCGATGGGCGCCCGATTCGCATCATCGGTCGCAAGGGCGTGGCCCTCGACATCACCTACGGCATCGCCGGCGAGATGAAGTCCTCTCAGGTCTCCACCCCATCCTCGTCCCAGAAGGCCAGCTTCTACCGCGATCTCCAGACGGTCCTGGCCATGCTGGAGCCCGCCACCGGCGCGTTCTAGGCCCTATGGCCCGCCACGGCCCCGCCCTGCGCTGCGCCCTGGCCGCGCTGGTGCTCGCCAGCGTCGTGGGTTGTGCTCACCGGGTGGCCATCAGCTCCGATCCCCTCGGTGCCCAGGTCCGCAAGGGCAAGCGCACCGTCGGCGCTACGCCCACCGAGGTCGTCATCTGGTCCATCCCGTTCTCGCGGCCCAAGCTCCGGCTCACCATGCCCGGGTATCGCCCCATGGTGGTGGAGCTGCGGCGCGACAAGCGCCCCGTGCGCCGCTTCTGGGAGCTGGTGACCTTCCGGCCCCGGCGGGCGCTCGCCCTGGTGCCCAACGGCATCCACCAGGTCATCATGGTGCCGGTCCACGGTCCCGCGGGGACCTGGACCGCCGACGACGTCCCCGACTGAGGAGCCCCCTGTGCGCGCTGGCTCCCTGCTGTCTCTGCTCGCCCTCGCGGTGCCCCCCGCGGCGCCCCAGGAGCCCAACGCCAAGGAGTTCCGGGTCGAGATCGCGGTGGAGCTGCCGTCACCGGTGGAAGGGGCGCTGCCCATCCGCATGACCTTCCGCGATCCCCCTCCGGGCTCGCTGGGCATGAGGTGGCTGGGGGACGAGCCCGAGCACCGCTTCGGTGATCTGCAGGTCGAAGACCTCCGCGGACAGCCCCTCGAGCATCAGCGCCGTGGCCGCCGGGTGGAGATCCTCGAGGTCCCCACGGATGGCTTCACGGTGCGATACCTGGCGGAGCCGGGAGGCGAAGGCCGCCACGGCCACCAGGGCTGGGTTGGTGCCGACTTCGCCCTGTTCGACGGCCGCGTGCTCATGCTCCCGCAGACCGCCGAGCCCCTCGCGCGGGCCGAGCTGCGATATCGGATCCCAGCCGGCTGGGTCGCCGCGACGCCTTTCACCGCCGAAGAGGACGGCTTCGTCGTCGAGGGTCCCGGGATGGTGGAGACCCTGCTGAACAGCTGCGTGGGTCTCGGCCCCTTCGAGGCCACCACGCGCGAGCTGGGCACCACGCAGCTCGAGGTCTGGAGCTACGGCCCCTGGAGCCCCGCCCACAAGTCCGAGCTGGCCGAAGGCAGCCTGCGCCTGGCCGAGCACTTCCACGGCCAGCTGGGCTTCGATCCAGGCGGCCGCTTCGTGGTGGTCTGGACCCCCAAGGCGTCCGACGGGGGCAAGGTCTTCGGTGGCACCTGGTCCAACGGCACTTGCTACGAGCACCCCACCACCAATGAGCGCAGCTGGCAGTTGCTGGCCCACCGCATGGGCCACGCGCTCAACAAGTACCACCCCACCGGCATGATCTTCCGCGACGGGCGCGACCGCTGGTTCCAGGAGGGTTGGGCCTCCTACATCGAGGTGGCCGCCACCCACGCCGTGGGCCTGGGCGACGACCAGAGACGCTTCGACCACCTCTACGAGCGCTACCAGCGCACCCTGCGGGAGCACCCGGAGCGCGACCTGCCCCTGGCCCGGGAGCCCGAAGCCACCGGCGAGACCAAGGAATTCCTGCACTACGTCAAGGGCCCCCTGGTCGTGCGCTCGCTCGACCACTGGATGGATGAGCGCTGCGGCCGCGACATGACCAGCTTCGCGGCCCACATCCACGCCACCTACGGTGGCTTCCGGGAGCCCCTGCCCCTGCGCGAGGAGCTCGAGGCCCACTGCGGGGCCTCCCTGGACGACTTCTTCGAGCTGATGGTGGACCAGCCAGGCGCGGTGGTGCCCGTCTGGCGCAGCGCCGAGGCTGCCGGTTAGTCCGACGGGTCGGCGGGTCGGGCAGGCGCCGAGCCCATCCCCGGCGACTACCTGTTCCACCTGGCCGCCAGCAGCGACTTCGAGCGCTACCACCAGGTGGTGGAGTTCGTGGAGCAGGAGCTGGCCCTGCGCCAGCGGCTCGAGCTGCGGCACGATCGACCGTGGTTGACCTGGCTGCGTCGGGATGTAGAGCAGCGTCCCCCCGAGTGGCGCTACGCCCTGGCGCGGCTCGAGCGGGCGCAAGGGGCGGAGCGGGCGGTCCCCGCGGGATCGTCGGGATGTCGCGGCGGAGGTGGCTCGTCGGAGCCGGTGCGCTTCGAGCCCGATCTCGACAGCATCGATGGCGCCCTCTTCGCCCGGCTGCTCGAGCTCGAGACGGCCTACGACAGCGCGCGCGGCGCCGGCGGCGCCTCGGGGCTGGAGCTGCGGGTGGGCAGCTCCGAGCAGGCCCTCGAGGCTCGCCCCCAGCTGGCCCTCGAGGCCGACGATCGCATGGTGGTCTTCACCCACTGGCACGCCCTGCCCGACCAACCGGCCCTCGAGCTGCTGCAGAGCGAACAGGTCACCGGCTCTCGCGAAGTCTCGGTCGAGCCCGGCTGGTCCCGCACCTGGACCAGCTTCGGGGCCGAGCAGCGGGCCAGCGAGCCAGGATTGGTCACAGTGCGGCTGCGCAGTGGAGAGGACACGCTGTTGGAGAGGGGATTTTGGCAGCGGTGATGCGGGGCAGGCCTCGGCCACGGCCTCGACGCCACGGGGGGACCGATCGTGCGTCAACTCGTCGGAAGTGCCGATTCGGGGCAGCGGCGGCCGCTGCGTGGCGCTCACGTCGTCGTTCGGTGGGCCGAACGCTCCTGATCGGCGGTTCCCAGGGAAACGACCCTCGGTCGGATGGATTAGAATCATTCAACGGGGAGCCCCTCGTCTCTTGCCGCTCCTCGAACCCCAACCCGCTCCCTGGAGCTGCGGTGCCCCCAAGACTCCTCCTGCTCTTCTCACTCGCGAGCGCTCTGGGCCTCGGCTGCAGAAGAGTTCCCCAAGCGGACGACAGTGACTCGCACTCCGTCCCGGGGGACACCCACGACTCTCTGCCCGCAGACTCCCAGGCCGAGACGGGGGACACAGGCGCATCCGAGACGACCGTGGCCTTCGGCCGTCTCGCCAATGGACACCGCTGGTGGGTGGTCACCCTCGATGTGGAGCAGCGCTCCACGGCGGTCGTCGTCGCTCCCCCCGAGGGTGGCAGCGGTCGCTACGATGACGGCGCTCCGGTGGTGTTGGCTGCCGGCCAGGGCATGGCCAGTGAGGTCGGCTGCGACGATGATCCCGATCGTCTCATCCGCTCGAACAGCGGCGCGGTGTTGGTGCAGTTCATGATGCCCGGCCAGTGCTGTATGGGTGTCTGCGGCGGCACCCCCGACGACATTGGCGGCGCCGTCAGCCGCCAGGCCTTCGACGACCTGCGCGACTTCGCCTTGGACCAGGCCAGCACGCTCCAGGGCCGCACCCTCGACTCCTTGGTGGAGCTGCCCCTGTTGAACGAGCGCCTGGTGGTGCTGCTGTCGTCGTCCAGGGCAGCCCCTGCCTTGATGGCCATGGCTGCCAACCCGGACGACTACGGTGCCGTGGGGGCGATCGTGCAGTACGAGCCCCCCTACTACCCGGCCATGGTGGGCCTGGAGCTGGGGAATCCGCTCATGGATCCCGACCCCTCGGTGGACGCGGACGGCAACCAGTTCGAGGCCGACGACGGCCGCTATCCCCACTACCAGGTCGGCGACTGCCGCAAGGGCCGCTGCGTGCTGGACCACGTGCCGCTGGGTTGGGCGCCGGATGTGGCCATCCGCGACGTGCACTTCGAGGTCTCGGGCAAGGTCACGGCGCAGCGGGACCGTCCCGGTGTGCTGTACGCCGACGGCAACGGCAACGGCAGCCTGGATCTCGATGGCACCCAGCTGGACATCGACGGTGACGGCTTGGTGGAGAGCGACGAGGACTTCGTCTTCTTCGGCATGATCCAGGATGGCAACATCGAGGATGAGGTCTACTGGCACTCCCCCGAGCTGCTCGAGGCCGCCCTCGAGCAGGGTGTGCTGACCGAGGACGCTTGGCCGGAGCACTTCCCCGCCCTGGACCACGTGGAGCGCTTCTGGGGAGAGCGCGACCACCCCGCAGCGCAGGCCCAGGTGGCGAGCGCGCTACCCGATGTCTACTGGATCGTGCTGGCGGGTTGGTTCGACCACGCCCAGGCCCAGCCCAGCCGGCCCCACATCGTGGCCCTGTACAACGACCTGCGGGCCCTCGGAGCCCAGGTACAGTTCAACCCCGCCACCGAGATCCTCGAAGAGGTCGACGGGCCCCTGCCCAGCCCCTACGACGAGGTCGCCGAGGGGGCTCCCACCGACGAAGCGACCATCCTCGGCCATCTCGTCTCCCACGGCGTGGGCATGGCCGTGATTCGCACTGCGGGGGTGCTGCAGGCCAGCGATCGGGTGTGGGCCGACCAGGCTCGGTGAGGCTGCGGGCGCGTCCGGTTCCCGCCATGAGCCTCTCTTGGCGGACGCAGCCCACCTACAGCTGCCCCTCGCGGGATACCAGCCGACAGAGAGGCAAGAAGATGAAAGGACGCAGCTACATTCCGCTGCTCTTCGCCAGCCTTGGGCTGGCCGTGTGCGGGTGCGGGCAGGAGCAGGAGAGGGCTGGGGATACGGGTGAGGTCCCCGAGTGCGCCGAGGGATACCTCGCCGATGGGGGGCGGTGCGTTCCCGAGAGCTGCGGACCGGGGAGCTGGGGCAGCCTCGAAGGCGACGACACCACCGTCTACGTGGACATCGACGCCCCCGAGGGCGGCGACGGTGGCGAGGGCGCACCGCTGCGCAGCATCCAGTCAGCGCTCGACCTGGCGGGAAGCCGAGGTGGCGGGCTGGTGGCGGTGGCGGCGGGGAGCTACCCGGAGACGCTGACCATGACATCGGACCATACCGGGGTGCACCTGGCCGGACGCTGCCGGGAGCTGGTGACGCTCGACGCCAGCGCCGGTCAGGGCCACACGCCGGGAGTCTTGATCGCCAGCCTCAACAGCGAGGTGGAGCTGTCGGGGCTTTCGGTGGTGGGTGCTTCCTACATCGGGATCGTGGTCGCGTCGGGCGTTGTGCGGATGAGTGAGCTGGAGGTGAGCGAGAGCGCATCCGTCGGGCTCGCGATCTACCGCGACAACTGGGCCGCCACGTCCGTGCAGATCGAAGGCTGCTCGCTCGTCGGCAACACCGGGATGGGGCTGATGGCCTTCGAGCCTGGCACCGAGGTCACGGTGCTGGACTCGGCCATCCTGGGCACCCGGCCTCTACCGGGTGGTGGTGCCGGCTACGGCATCCAGGCCTATGAGGGCGCCCACGTCACGGTCCACGGCTGCGAGCTGGGAGGCAACGCGGACGTCGGGGTCACGGCGTCCCACTCGGGGACCGAGGTGGTCCTGGTGGACACCATCATCCGCGACACCCAGCCCGATGGGCAAGGGACACGCGGGTTCGGTGTCGCGGTCATCGAGGGCGCGGCGATGCAGGTCGAGCGCTGCGAGCTGGTGCACAACGCGGACACGGCGCTGGTGGCCCACGATCCGGGCACCGAGGTGACGCTCGTGGACACCACGATCCGGGACACCAGCCCCCTCGACAACGGCGATGGCGGCTCCGGGATCGCGGTCTACGATGGCGCCAGGCTCCATGCCACGGGCTGCGAGCTGGTGGGCAACACGGTCTACGGATTGGTGGCCTACGATCCAGCCACGGCGGCGCGGTTGGTAGACACCGTGATCCGGGACACGCTCCCGCTCCAGGACAGCGCGCAGGGCTTCGGGCTCCAGGTCCACAGCGGCGCCGCGCTCGAGGCCGAAGGCTGTGAGCTGGTGGGCAACGTGATGACGGGGATCGCGGTGGCCGACCCGGGCACCAACGTGACGCTGCTGGACACGACGGTGGCGGGCACCCTGCCGGTGGGGAGGGGGGAGGGCGGGGACGGCATCGCGGTGTCCGACTCGGCGACGCTCTCGGCCATGGGCTGCGTGCTGACGGGCAACGCGGACATCGGGCTGCTGGTGGCGGGTGCGGGAACCGAGGTGACGCTGGTGGACACCGAGATCCGAGACACACAACCCGATGGGGACGGGGAGCACGGCTTCGGCCTCCAGGTGGAGAGCGGCGCGGTGCTCTTCGCCGAAGGCTGCGCGTTCGAGGGGAACAGCGCGCAGGGGCTCCTGCTGACCGGGGCGGGCACCCGGGCGACGCTTTCGGACACGGCGATCCGGGACACCTGGTCCACCGGGAGCGGAGAGGGCGGGTACGGCGTCGGGCTCACCGACGGTGCAGCTCTCCACGCCGAGAGCTGCGTGGTGGAGGGCAACACCTGGGCGGGAGTCCTGGGCTACGGCGCGGGCACCGAGGTCTCACTGCTGGACACCACCATCCAGGGCACGCTCCCGAGCACGACGGGCGAGGGCGGATTCGGGATCGACGTCCACACCGGCGCTGCGTTGCTGGCCAAGGCCTGTGAGGTCGTCGGCAGCACGAAGATCGGGGTCGCTGTAGTCGGGGCGGGAACCCACGCGACGCTCCTGGACACCTCGGTGCGGGACACCAGCCTGGGCGCGGACGGGGTCTTCGGGGTGGGCATCCAGGTCCACCAGGGCGCGTCTCTCTCGGTCGATGGCTGCGTGCTGGACGGCAACTACATGGCAGGGATCCTCGCCGCCGAAGCGGGCACGGGGCTCGAGCTGGTCGACTCGTCCATCAGCGGGACCAAGCTCTCACCCGGAAACAACGGGACGACGGCCTTGGGGATCATCGCTCAGCAGGGAGCCTCGGTCTCGGCCACCGGGATGCTGATCAGGGACAACGACGGGCCGGGACTGTACGCCGTCAACCAGGACTCACTCATCTCCTGCACCGACTGCCGCTTGCTCGACAACCGCTTCGCAGGCGTCGGCGCCCTCGACGGGGCCACCCTCGACATCCACTCGTCCTCCATCACCGGGACGAGCGAGAGCGCCAACCTCGGGGGCGGTGTGGGGATCTACCTCGCCGAGTATTCTGGCCTGGAGGCGCCCACGCTGATCCTGGAGGACTCCGTCGTCGCCGACAACCCCGCGGCTGGAGCGTGGCTCTCCGGAGCGGGTGTCTTTCGGCTCGCCGGCAACACCATCTCCGGCGGCCAGGGGGTGCCCCACGGTGCGGGTGTTCGCTGCGGAGATGGGGTCTACTCGCGCGATGTCCTCGCCTGGGACGACGCCTCGGGGCTCATGCTCGAGGGCAACACCATCAGCGACAACGCAGGCGCGGGGCTGTTCCTGGACGACGCCGCGGCCATGCTGGACGGCAACAGCTGGTCCGGCAACGCTCCCGACCTGCTGGTCCAGGGAGAGGCATGCCTCTCGCCGAGGGCAGACTACGAGGACGCTCCCGAGGCCGAGGTCTGCCCCCAATGGAATCGGCCCGCCTGTGACCTCGACTTCTCGCTCACACTCACGGTCGTCGACGTCGTACCCTCCCTGCCCCCACCGCCCAGGCTGCGGCAGATGGCTCCAGCCGAGCGACACACAGCACGCCTCAGGCGCCCGTGAAGTCACCACGGCCACAGTAGCGAGCCATCCCGCGACGCTCCAGGTTCTCAGAGGCCCGAGCAGCTCAGCTGCCCGAGCCCCCCAAGCTCGAGCAAGCGACCAGGGAACTCTGGCAGGTTTCTTTCGGTCCGCCGCGGTGTGAGACAATGGCCCTTCCCGTTGGAGCCCTCGATGCGCCTGCTCGCCGCCGTCGTCCGCCGCGGCGTCCACGTAGACCGTGCTGCTGTCCACCGGCAGCCCCCCCCAGCTGCCGGTGCCGCAGGCCTCGGGGACGCAGGCCCACCCGTCGGCGAGGTAGCCTGCGGCGCAGGGTGTGGAAGCGGGCTGGGGCGCGTCGGGGGACGGGGGGCAGCCCAGGGCGAGAGTGGCAAAGGCCTGGATGAAGGGGCGTATCGGGCTCGACAGTACCGCCGGTCGAGCAGCGGAGGCAAGCCCGATGGTTCGCTGCTGGTCAGCTGCTCAGGTCCGTGTCGTCCCAGGCTACGCCCGGGGACAGCACCCAGGTCAGCACGTGGCGGCGCTCGTGAACGGTGCCACCGTCCTGGACTGGGTCGAAACCCTCGGGGACCGTCTCGCGGCCGAGCTGCGCGGACCGGACTGCGTTGTGGGCGCAGTACAGCAGATCCTCCATGGCGACCAGCTCGTCGATGGGCCGCGGCTCCAGCTCCTCGAGCCACAGGTCCAGGGTTCCGCTCGCGAAGTCCGGGATGAACTCCCGCAGGATCGGCTCGATCCACTCGCCCTTCATCTGGCCCCCGAGGTAGCTGAGCTCCGAGTCGTAGCCGAGCACCCAGGCCAGGGCCCACATGTTCTCGAGGCGCCAGCCGATGGTGTTCCTGTGGGCGTCGCCGACCTCGGCGCGGGGCGTGTACCAGATCTTTCGCTCGGACGGCGTGAGCGACTGGAACAGCTCGTTGCGGACCATGTAGCCGGACAGCTTGGCCTCGGGGATGCCCTCGGCGGAGACCATGGTGCGCAGGAACAAGGCCTTGAGCGCCATCAGCCGGGCAGCGATCTCCCGGACCGGCCTGCGCTCGCCGTCGTTGCCCTCGGGCAGCGAACGCGCCACGCGGAACCCGTCTCGCTCGAGGCGCGCGACCCGGGCGGTCCGGCTGGGCGACCAGTCCGGCGTGGGGTTGACCGGGACAGCAGGAAGCTCCGCTGGCGCCTCGGCCGGCGCTTCGGCCTGCGGAGCCGGGGTCTGGCCGCAGCCGACCAGGAGCAGCAGCGGGATGAACGTGCAGGACCGGGCGAGGATGCGGGCCATGGAACCTCCGTGGGCCAACCACCTATCCCCCTGGCGATGGTTGCAGCGCCCTCTCTTCTGCCGCATTCTCCGCCCGTCCGGGTGGATGCACCGTGGTATACAGGCCTGCTCTGCTATGTACGGCCCCTCCACAGCCGGCTCTCGTTCAGGGGG
>CAZHIK010000198.1:0-11581 GCA_964532635.1 uncultured Enterobacterales bacterium | reverse complement strand
CCACCTCCGACTACGACAAGGAGAAGCTCCAGGAGCGGCTGGCCAAGCTCGCCGGCGGCGTCGCCGTCGTCCGCGTCGGGGCGGCCACCGAGGTCGAGATGAAGGAGAAGAAGGCGCGGGTCGAGGACGCGCTGGCTGCCACGCGGGCCGCGCTGGAGGAGGGCATCCTCCCCGGCGGCGGGATCACCTACCTCCGCGTGCTCGACGCGGTACAGGCCGTGACGGTCCCGCAGGAGCAGGCCTACGGTGTCGACATCGTCGTGCGCGCCCTGACCGAGCCCCTGCGGATCATCGCCGAGAACGCGGGTGTCGACGGCTCGATCGTGATCGACAAGGTCCGCCGGGCCGAAGGCGCCGTGGGCTACAACGCCGCCGTGGATCGCTACGAGGACCTGATCCAGGCGGGCGTCATCGACCCTGCCAAGGTCGTGCGCATCGCCCTGCAGAACGCCTCCAGCATCGCCTCGCTGCTCCTGACGACCGAGGTGATGGTCTGCGACAAGCCCGAAGAAGAGAGCGCCTGATCGCCGGTCCTACGGGGCCGGTCTGATCGACGTCCCCCGGTCCCCCTCCCCGCCCAGCACCCGCCGGATCATCGCCAGGAAGGTGGGGTCCTCCGCCAGCTGCGCCCAGTCCGGGTCCACCGGCAGCGACGCGGCGTGGGGGTACCCCAGGTCCACGGCCCGGCCGAGGTGGCCCTCACATGCCGGTAGATCCCCCCGCAGGAGCGCGGCGACCTGGGCCTGCCGGTAGGGCCCGATCCAGCTGTCCGGCCGCAGTTCGGCGACGCGGGCGAAGGCCGAAGCCGCCTCGTCGGCGTCCCCCATGGCCATCCAGACCAGCCCCAGGTCGTGGTGGGCCTCGACCAGCTCGGGGCTGAGGGTGAGGACTCCCTCGAGGGATGCTCGGGCCCCGTCCAGCTGGTCGGCGAAGAGCTGGCAGACGCCCAGGAGGTAGAGCGCGTCCGGGTCGTCCGGGCGCAGGGCCACCGCGCGACGGGCGGCCGTGAGGGCCCGGTCGGTCTGGCCCGAGCGGAGGGAGAGCAGGCTCTCGGCGTAGGCCCGCCGGCCGTGGTATGCGCGGTAATCCGGTGGGGCGAGGTCTGCCCGGGCGGCGGGCGCGCTGGCGAGGAGGGCGGCCAGCAGCAGGCCGCCGGCGATCGCGCGGGTGACGCGGAACGGGCTCATCGGCCTCCTCGGGCCGCCGCACATTGGCAGGGAGCGGCATCCTGGGTCACTATACCCCGGCGAGGGTCGTGTGATGGACCGTGGACGAGGCCGGACGTCGAAGGGAGCGCCAGGGGGTGGACCGGACCGCTCTGCCCCGTGGACGCTGCTGCCGATCCTCCTGGTCCTCGGCTGCCCTGGCCCCCCCGAACCCATCGACCTGCCGCCGACCCTCGCCGAGCTGAACGCCCAGCGCGCGTCACGGCCGCTGGCGGAGGGCGATCCGGCACCGAGGATCGCCCTGGCGTTCACCCTCGGGGAGCGGGGAGACCTGCTGCCCTGCGCCTGCCCCGAGGGGGTGACCGGCGGATTCGCCCGGCGTTCGACCTTCGTGGAGGATCTCCGCGGCGAGATCGAGAACCTGGTCGTCCTGGCGGGGCCGGTCTCCCTCGCCCCCGCGGCCGACGAGGCGGGCGACGCGGGGCCCGACAGGATGGCCTCGCTGCTGGCGCTGCACGCCGCGGGAGGGACGGACGTCGTGGCCCTCGGGGCCGCGGATCTCGCGGGTCTCACACCTGCCACCCTCGAGCAGCTGGTCGCCGGGAGCGCCCTGCCGCTGATCGCCACCAACCTGGAGACCTACGACGGCTCGCCGCTGGCGGTGGGCCGGATCCACGTCGTCGAGGCGTCTGGCCGTCGCGTCGCGGTGGTCTCGGCCCTCGACCCCACGCGGGGAGGTCTGGTCCGCAGCGGGTTCGCGGTCGGCGACCCGGAGGACGCGATCCGCGCGGCCCTGGCCGAACTGCCCGAGCCCCCCGACGCCGTCGTGGCCCTCACCGACGCCGCCTCGCGCCGGCTGAAGACCCTCGCCGCCAACTGGACCGAGGTGGACTTCGTGATCGGCGCGGCCGGCCGCTCTGGGGAGGGCAAGCTGGTGACCAACAAGGGGGGACGGGCGGTGGTCGAGGATCCCTCCGGGCTTCGCGTCGGTCTGCTGGACCTGATCTTCACCGGAGAGACGGGCGAACCCTTCCTGGACGACGAGCGCCTCAGGGAGATCGGTGACCAGCGACTGGTGGAACACACGGCCAGGATGCGGGGCCGTTGGCTGGCCCTGGAAGAGGCGGGAGCAGGGGCGGTCGACGGCGCCGAGGCGGGAACGCACGAGGCCCGCATCCTCGCCCTGGGCCGGAGCCTCCCCGGCGAATCACTGGACGGCCATTGTTTCGGATATCGCAGCGCGCCCCTGCTCAAGATCGTGCCCGAGGCCCCCCTCGTCGACGCCCAGATCGAGCGGCACCGGCTGGACTTCTGACCCGTCGACGCCTTCCGAAACCCCTGGCCTTTCGCGGGGGCGTGCGATAAACAGACTGCCGGGTGCTACGCTACATCCTACGCCCGGCGAATCTCTTCACCGCCAGCAGCCTGTTCTGCGGTTTCTACTCCATCGTCCTGTCCGCCAGCGCGTCGACGGGGGACACAGGCGCCTTCCACGCGGCCGCCGTGCTGATCCTGTTCGCGGGACTCTTCGACCTGCTCGACGGGCCCGTGGCCCGGCTGACGCGGACCGAGAGCGACTTCGGAGTCCAGCTCGATTCCTTCGCCGACCTGGTCTCCTTCGGCATCGCCCCGGGTGTCCTGCTCTACAAGTGGGGCCTGGCGGAGATGGAGCTGCTGGGGTTTGCTGTCGCCTTCCTGTTCGTGCTCGCCGGTACCTTCCGGCTGGCGCGCTTCAACCTGGGCGTGGACCGCCGGGAGCCGGGCTTCAGCAAGGGCCTCACGATCACCGCCGCAGGCGCGACCGTGGCGTCGCTGGTGATCTTCCACCACAAGAGTGGACTGGCACTGCTGGAGTCCCAGCTCAACGTGATCCTGTTCACCGTCTTCCTGAGCTACCTGATGCTCAGCGAGATCCGCTTCCGCACCGCCAAGTCGATCCGCTTCCGGCCAGCGACCCTGGCCCTGGCCGGGCTGACGGCGTCGACCTTCATCGTGGTCACCGTCCTGATGGACCTGTCGGTCTGTCTGATCGTCATCGCCTGTGTCTACGTCGGCTCGGGGCTCCTCGAAGGTGTGGTGACACGCCGGCGAAGGCGCTGGGAAGCCCTGTACGAGGTCGAGGACGAGCCCCTCGACGAGATGCCGGCGATGGATGACGAGGAGCCACTCTCGGCCGCGGCTCCCCCTCCACGGGCCGGAGGCCGCCCCCGCTGGTGGCCCTTCCGCCGCCGCTGACGAATCGCTCGCCTATTTGACCAGGGAGATGTTCGCGCCGTCGTCGTGGGTGTGCTCGGTCTCGTCGTCCAGGGCCGCGCGCTGCACGACCTTGTCGCCCTTGACGACCACGTCCCGGCTGAGGGCGGAGCTGCGCATCACCAGACAGTCCCAGAAACCGGCGCGCTCCATCATCGCGAACACCTCGTTGGAGGTGTAGCGGACACCCGCCGCGCGGAGGAGCAGCCGGCCGAACCGGGGCGCGAACCGGTCGTAGGGCGGCAGGGTGTCGCGGACCACCAGCCGGCCACCGTCACCCAGCACGCGGTAGGACTCGGTCAGCATCCGCAGGAGATCGTCCGGGTCCAGCTCGCGCAGGGCCCCGTGCAGGACGACCGCGTGGATCGAGCTGTCGGCGAAGGGGAGGCGCTCGGGGGGCTCGGCCCCATCCAGGGCGATGCAGGAGATCTCCGCGTCGCCTGCGACCCGCTGGATGTCCTCCTGCACGGTGTGCAGCCGCGAACCGATACACACCACGTGGGCGGCGTGCTCGGGCAGGGCCTGGATCAGAGCCTCGTGTTTCATGTCGGATCGACGGCGAAACCGGCCCTCTGTCAGCGGAAGGCCCTCGTCCGCCCCTGGGTGGAGTGTTGGTCCGCGGGGCAAGATTGTCAAGCACGAAGGCCAGGTTCGATCCGGGGGGGGGAGCGGCGTCGTCGGTGGGTCACCACTCGCCCGTGTCGAGGGCCTCCAGGACCAGCTCGGCGCTGATCCGGTAGCGGGGCTCTCCAGGCGCCAGCTTGACCGCCCGCAGATAGGCCAGAGCCGCCCGGTCCATCTGCTTCCGTCGGAAGTATGCCTGGCCCATCCTGTCGTAGAACGCAGCCTTGGCGGTCGGGTCGTCGAACAGGGGCTCGGTCTTGCGCCAGGGGCCGCTGGTGCCCTCCAGCAACAACTGGAAATTGTCGAGCTCGGTCACGTAGTGCAGGAACCGGGGCGCGGAGAACTCGATGCGCATGTTGTCGTCGGTGTTGAGGGGGCCGTCCCCCTCCAGGTCGGCGATGTCGATGTCGTCCATCAGGTAGTAGGTCAGCCAGTCCTCGGGCGTGTGGATGCCCACCCGGGCCAGGTCGGCGGTGATCTCGGGCGTGGCGAGGATGCCCTCGATCCGCTCCAGGTCGAAGACCAGGGGCTCCCCGGACGCGACCATCACGATGTCCGCCTCCTCGATCGAGGAGAACAGGATCACGTGGGGGAACACGTGACGCAGGGTCTTGAGGATGCAACGCAGGTCCTCGCGCCCCATGCCGTACAGCTGCATCCACTGGACGAACACGCCGTCGGGGGTCATCCGTTCGCGGCAGAGTTCGAAGTACTCCAGCGTGTAGAGGTTCGACACGCCGCTGATCCAGGGGTTGGACGGCTGGTTGACCACGATGTCGTAGGGCTCGTCGGCCAGGAAGAGGTGGTTGCGCGCGTCGTTGACGTAGGAGCGCACGTTGGCACGCTCCAGGGGTCGGTTGTTCACGTGGTCGAAGAAGTGGCTCCCCTCCACCACCGCCGGCTCGATCTCGAGGACCTCGACCACCGGATCCTCGTGGAGCGCGGCCGAGCCGGCGCTGATCCCGCTGGCCAGCCCCACGACCAGCACCCGCTGGGGGGCCTCGGCGAACACGAAGCCGAAGTGGCCGAGGAGGACCTGGGTCGGCAGATCGACGGTCGTCGAGGCGTCGATCTTGCCGTTGTTGGCCAGCCAGATGTTGTCGTCCCCGGTGGCGTGGGCGACGGTGACCGTCGAGGTGACACCCTCCTTGTAGTACAGCAGCTCGTAGTCGCTGACCGCGTAGTTGCGGACCCCCTCACGGGAGTATTCCTCCAGGTCGGAGACGTACTTGTACATCCCCGAGGACATCAGGAGCGGGTCCCACTCCGGGCGGACGAACCAGGCCAGCAACGCGAGGCCGAAGACGCCCGCGATGGCCAGGCCCCGACGAGCCACGGGTGCCCGCCAGCGGATCAGCAGGCCCACCGCCCCGACCAGCCCCGCCAGGATGGTCAGGATCAGGGTGAGGAGGATCCCGAGGCGTGGGATGAGCACGAATCCGGCGAGGAGCGATCCCACGATCCCTCCCACCGTGTTCGAGGTGTAGAGCCGCCCGACGTCGGAGGCGAGCCGGCCCGGATCCCTCACCGCCGTCGATACCGCCACCGGGAACATCGCGCCCATCAGCAGGGTCGGTCCCATCATCACCAGACAGGCGATGCCGAGCTGGACGACGAAGACCATCGAGTCCTGGTCCCGCACCAGGGCGTAGAGGGACACGAACCAGTAGGGCAGGACCGAGAACAGGTGGTGGACCGCGAAGGCGGTGGCCGCGGTCCCGACCAGACACGCGGCGGCCGCCGGCAGGGGCTCCACACGCCAGCGACGGACGACCTGCGCCCCCAGGGCGGCCCCCCCGGCGATGCCGATCAGGAAGGCCATCAGCATCAGGGTGAAGGCGTACACCGAGTTGCCGATGACCAGGGTCAGGAAGCGACTCCACGCCACCTCGTAGACCATCGCGCACAGGCCGCTCAGGCCCAAGGCCGCGGCCACTGCGGCGAAGTGGCGGGTCCGGCCGTCCGCGGGAGCGGGTTCGGGGCGGGGGGCGGCAAGCCCGTGCTCCACCCGCAGGCCGAGGCCGATGGCGACGGCGCCGAGGACCATGTTGGCCGCCGCGGTGACCGCGATGGTCATCGACACGCCGAGCCACGGGAGCAGAACGAATCCTCCGGCCCACGTGCCGAGCACCGCGCCGGTGGTGTTGATCGCGTAGAGCCGGCCCACCTGGTGGCCCGCCCGGTCCACCTGCTCGGTGACGAAGCGGGCCAGGGCCGGGAGCGTGGCGCCCATGCAGGCGGCCGGCAGCATCAGGATCAGAAGCATCAGCGCGCCGTTGAACGCGCTCCCCAGGCCGAAGGAGGGCTCGGCCCAGCGGTAGAACACCCGGTAGACCCCGCCGGCCCCGTCCATCAGGTGGGGGAAGATCAGCGCGTAGAGCCCGATCACCACCTCGAGGATCCCGTAGGTCACCAGCAGGTTGGGCGAACGGTCCATCCACCGCCCGCCGGCCCACGCCCCCAGCGCCAGGCCACCCATGAAGGCGCCGAGCACGGTGGCCGTGGCCAGCTGGGTCGCCCCGAAGACCAGGGTCAGCTGCCGCATCCACACCACCTCGTAGACGAGGGACGTGGCACCCGACACGAGGAAGAACAGGGCGATGAGGGCGGTCAGATCCCGCCGCTGGAGGGTCGAACCCGGCATGACGCGGCTGCCTATGGTACGTCCTGCCGGACGGCTTGCCTACGTTCCCCGGGGAAGGTAGTGTCTCGTCGGATCCGCTGACATGGGCCCAGAAGACAAGCACGACTGGAAGATCAAGAAGCTCGAGCAGCGAGCCGAGAACCGGCCCGAAGAGATGGAGCTGCGCCTGGACCTGGCGGAGACCTACTTCCAGAAGGCGTACTACTTCGACGCGGGGCAGGAATGGTACCGACGGGCCAGGGATCAGGCCCACGCCTACCTGGAGGTCCACCCCGACACCGGACGCGCCCTGGACCTGGTGGCCCGCTGCCACTTCGGCCTGGGCCAGCTGGACAAGGCCGAGGAGTTCTACCTCTACGCCCTCGCGGCCGAGCCCGAGGACGCCCTGGCGATGGTGGGCATGGGCAACCTGCACCGCCAGCGGGGGAACCTGAGCCGGGCGATCGAGGCCTTCCGCCAGGCCGCCCGCCTCGACGCCTCCCTCTGGCAGGCCCACTACAACCTGGGCGAGGCCCTGTACCAGGACGCCAAGGCGCGGGACTTCCGCGGGGCCGAGTCGTTGATGGAGGAGTCGATCTTCCACCTGGTGACCGCGGTCAAGCTCGACCCCTTCCCCGGGTTCCTGGGCAACGTCTACAAGAGCCTGGGGGAGCTGTTCCTCTACACGCGCAACTACGAGCAGGCCCGGCGCTTCTTTCGCAAGCTGGTCGATCACCCGGAGTTCGGCCACATCGCCAGCTACTACCTCGGCCTGGCCTACCTGAGCCTGAACAAGCCCAAGAACGCGATCCAGTACTTCCGCGGGTACCTGGCCAGCGAACCCCGGAGCGCCATCGGCCACAGCAAGATCGCCCTGTGCCACCTGGAGATCGAGGAGTTCGAGCGGGCGAGGGAGGCCTGCGAGGAGGCCCTCTCCTGCGAGCCGGACAACGTGATGGCCCGCTTCACCCTGGGCTGCACCGAGCTGGCCGAGGGCAGCTACGATGCCGCCCTGTCGACCTTCGAGGCGATCCTCGAGGACGAGCCGGACTACTTCCCGGCCTACGTGGAGAAGGTCAAGGCCCACTTCCTCCAGGGGGACTACCGCTGGCTGTTCGAGAACCTGGGGCGGGAGGTGCGTGCCTTCGACCTGGCGCCGGGGTACGACGGGGGCAGGCGGTTCTACAAGGGCCTCAAGGGACGGCTGCGGCGGCGGATCGACGTGCTGCTGGCCCAGATCAAGGAGATCGGGCTCCCGGCCTTCCCCTCCCTGAGCTCGATGCTCCAGGACATCCAGACCGACTCCCTGCGGTTCCAGATCTGGGAGCACCTCCACGACCTCAGCCGCGCCAAACGCGTCGACGACCTGCTCCAGCGACTGTCGGAGCCCGAGGAGAATTTCGGCGAGCCCCTGGGACGCAGCGTGCTGATGATGAGCCACTACATCCCCGAGGAGGCCATCTTCGACGGGTTCGACGTCACCGAGGAGGGGCTGCGCCGGCGGGCACGGTCGTTCAAGGCGATCGATGACGACATCGGCGCCTACCGCGACTCCCTGGAGCTGGCTCGGGCCGACCTCAATCGCTACCGCTCCTACCTGCTGATGGCGCTGGCGGTGAAGGGCAGCGACTCGGCGGAGGCCTTCCTGGCGGACGAGCTGGACGGTGGCAACCCCGCGTTGACCAGCGCGGCGGCGGTGGCCCTCCTGTTCTACGGCAACGAGCGGGCGATCCACCTGCTGGAGGCCGAGGCCCGCGAGGCCAGCGGCAACGAGCGACGCAAGCTCGACGAGCTGGTGGAGGTCGGCCGCAGCCGGCGGGAGGAGAAGCAGAAGGTGATCTCGCTGGCCGTCCTCCAGGGGCAGCGGGAGTCGGCCCGCCCCGAGCCCCGGCCGCGCCGGCGCTCGCTGGAGGACCACGAGAACCTCTCGTGCAGCCTCTGTGGTCGCACACAGGACCAGGTGGACCGGCTGATGAGCGGCAACCGGGTCCTGCTGTGTAACCTGTGCATCTCGGCGATCCACGACCACCGCGACGAGCTCGCGATACCCGATGACGAGGAGCACACCTGCCACCTCTGCCGGCGCTCGGTGTTCGAGGTGAACACCATCTACCGGGTGGCCAAGTTCATGCTGTGCAACCTCTGCCTGGACGAGTGTGTGCTGCTCCTCCGCCGGGGCGAGGTCGAACGATTCCTGAAGGACTTCTCCTGACGCCCGTCGCGGGCGACAGCTTCCGGCTCTACTCCACCCGCACGTCGTCCACCAGGATCCGGTTCATCCCGCGGTCCGTGGAGTAGGTCGACGTGGCGTCCTCGATGATCAGGAACTCGATCTGGCGCGGATCGGGGTGGCGTGTCACGTCCTCGCCCGGGAAGAGGTAGAAGTCCTCCAGCTCGGAGCGGATGCGGATCCAGCCGTCGGCCGGCTCGACCAGGTAGCGCCCGCTGGCGAAGCGCGTGCCATTCTCCTCGACCATCAACAGGATCAGGTGCGCCGGGAAGTCGACGGCCCGCAGCCACAGCTCCACCGATGCGACCCGCGGGCTGGGGGTCGCGAACACCAGGTAGATGTCGTCCGGTTCCAGACCGGCCACGGGACTGGACCACACCAGGGCGCCGGGGGATTCGTGGCCCACCTCGTCGGTCCACTCCAGGGCACCTTGACGCTTGTAGCCGCCGGTGTGGAGCCAGCTCGCGCCGCCGTCGTCGAAGGCGTGCAGGGCGGGCAGGGTGTGGATGCGCCGGGAGTGCTCTGCCAGGCGCAGCAGGCGGGCGTGGGCCAGGCTGCCCCAGGGCTCCTGGGAGCCATGGTTCCCGAGCAGCGCCTCGAAGGCGCTCGTGGCCCCCTCCCGATCCCCGAGCCGTTCCCGTCCCTCGCCGAGGCGGAACATCAGCTCGGCCTCTTTCTCGGGCGACAGCCCCCCGATCTCGAGGCCCTGTCCGTAGAGCTCCGCTGCCCCGGCGTAGTCCCCGAGCCCCGACTCCAGGTACATCCCCTCGGCGATCAGCGCGCGGGCCCGCTGCCAGGCATCGCCGCCCGACTCGGCCGCGGCCGGCGGGGTGGCGAGGATCGCCATCAGGACGGCCGTGGCCGCCCCGACGGCCCTAGCCGACAAACTTGTAGCCGACCCCATGGATGGTCTCGATGTAGCGGGTGCGATCGGTGGGATCGCCGAGCTTGCGGCGCAGGTTGAGGATGTGGGTGTCCACGGTGCGCGTGCTCAGATCCGAGTCGTAGTGCCAGACCTCCTCGAGCAGGAGATCGCGGCTGAGCACCTTGCCCCGGTTGCGGATCAGGAAGCGCAGCAGCTCCATCTCCTTGGCCGACAGGCGCACCGGATCGCCGCGCACGTCCACCTCGTAGGTCGTGAAGTTGACGACGATCCCATCGAACTCGTGGACCTCGTCCTCGTCGGCCACCCCCTCGGCCCGCCGCAGCAGGGCCTTGACCCGGGCGTGCAGTTCCAGCAGCGAGAACGGCTTGGTCACGTAGTCGTCGCCGCCGATGTCGAAGCCGGTCAGCTTGTCGACCTCCTCGCCCTTGGCGGTGAGGAAGAGGATCGGCCCGCGGAACCCCCCGTCGCGGCGGGCCTTGCAGACGTCGAAGCCGTGCATCCCCGGCAACATGATGTCCAGGAGGATCAGGTCGGGTCGCTTGTCGAGACCCGCGGCCAGCCCCGCCTCGCCGTCGCCGGCGCCGGTGACCCGGTACCCCTCCAGGGTGAAAAAATCGGTGAGCGAGCGACGGAGTCGCTCCTCGTCCTCGACGATCAGGATCCGTTTCGACATCAGGTACCTCGCCTCTCCCAGGGCAGGGCCAGGAAGAAGGTGCTGCCGACGCCCTTCTCGCTGGTCAGCCCGACCTCACCGCCGTGGGCCTCGGCGATGTGCTGGACGATCGACAGGCCCAGTCCGGTGCCACGCACGGTGCGGGTCAGCGGATCACCCCCGCGCACGAACTTGTCGAAGACCCGCTTCTGGTCCGCCGGGTCCAGGCCGTCTCCACGGTCTCGCACGGAGAGCAGAATGGTATCACGCTCCTGGGTGGCCGACAGGGTGATGCGTCGCCGCTGGGGATCGTCGGCGCTGGTGTACTGGACCGCGTTGGTCACCAGGTTGAGCAGGGCCTGGACCAGGGCGTCCTGATCGAACGCCAGCCGCGGGATGTCGCGCTGGACCTCCACATCGAGCTGGAATCCGGCGCTGTTGACGAAGTCCTGGGTCACCCGCTGGACCTCGACGAACAGTTCGACCACCGATCCGTCCCGGAAGCGGTACTTCTTGCGCCCCTGCTCGATGCGCGCGAAGTCGAGCACGTTGTCGATCAGCCGGCTCAGGCGCTCGGTCTCGCTGAGGATGGTGTCGTGGTATTCCTGCTGCTTCGCGCCCGGAGGGACCATCCCCAGGGAGAGCATCTCGGCGGAGATCCGGATCGTCGCCAGCGGCGTGCGCAGCTCGTGGCTGACGTTGCTGACGAAGTCGGTGCGCATGCGCGCGATCTCGATCTCCCGGCGGACGGCCCGGTACGACATCCCCAGCCCCAGCACGATCAGCACCGTGAACGAGACCACCGTCAGCACGCGCCAGCGTCGGCCCGAGGCCAGGGTCGCGCTCACGCTGGTCGGATCACCCCGGGTGACCACGATCGTGCGTCCGGGAAGCCAGGGCTCGAGGGGGTAGACCACGCCCTCGGCGGGGGCGGACAGAGGAGCCGGACCGGAGGTCACCTTGCCCAGGGTGATGGAGAGCTCGGGGTTGGCCTGCTGGATCCCGTCCAGGCGCTGGTGGAGCCCGGTGAGGAGGCGGGCCTCGTCCAGGTGGAACAGGAGGGTCCGCTGCTGGCCCGGGCTGCGCCACGCCGTGCGCGCGAAGAGGAAGGGCTCGTCCCCGCGGCTGGGGCGCTGGTAGACGAAGC
>CAZHIK010000197.1:0-11589 GCA_964532635.1 uncultured Enterobacterales bacterium | reverse complement strand
CCTGCCAGGTCTGCGATAGCTACGATCGAGACCAGGTCCAGGCTGCGGTCGACGCCTGCTTCGAGGGCCTGGGCGGGCTCAGCGCCTTCGTCAACCCGGGCGACACCGTCTTCCTCAAGCCCAACCTGCTCATGCCGGCCAAGCCGGATCAGGCCATCACCACCCACCCGGCGGTGCTGCGGGCCGTGATCCGCGCCGTCAAGGCGGTGGGCGGTGAGCCCATCATGGGCGACAGCCCAGCGGCCACGCCCACCAAGGTCACTGCCCGCCGGGCCGGACTGATCGAAGTGCTCGAGCAGGAAGGCGTGCCCCTGGCCGACATGAGCATCGGGGTGGTCACCCGCAGCGAACGCTGCGCGGGCAAGCGCAGCTTCGAGGTGGCTCAGGCCGTGCTCGAGGCCGACGTGGTCATCAACCTGCCCAAGCTCAAGACCCACTCCCTCACCTACACCACCATCGCCCAGAAGAACCTGTTCGGCACCGTGCCCGGCCTGCAGAAGGGCCGCTGGCACATGGCGGCCCAGGCGCCAGAGCACTTCGCTGGGCTGCTGGCCGACCTGTACGCCTCCATCATCGACCACCCCGACGGACCCAAGCGCTTCCTGCACCTGATCGACGGCGTGGTGGCCCTCGAGGGCAACGGCCCGGGCACCGGCGGCCGGCCCAAGCCCCTCGGTGTGCTGCTGGCCTCGGCAGACGCCGTGGCGGTGGACCGGGTGGCCATGGAGGTCGCGGGCCTCGATCCCGCCAAGGCGCCTGTACTGCGCCTGTCCAGCGAGCGCGGGTTCGGCCAGGCCGATCTCGAGAGCATCACCGTGGTGGGCTCCCCCCTCGCCGACCTCGACCTCGAGCCCCTCGAGCCACCGGCGGTGCGCAATGCCTCCCCCAGCATGCAGGCCGCCCTGTGGAGCAGCGCCCGCATCCGCAACCTCTTCCTCGACCGGCCCCAGATCCACCGCGACCCCTGCGTGGCCTGCGGCCAATGCGCCCGCATCTGCCCAGCGGAAGCCATCCGCATGGACGAGGGCCACGGCGCGGCCAGGGTGGACTACCGGAGCTGCATCCGCTGCTACTGCTGCGCCGAGATCTGCCCCCACGCCGCCATCGACAAGAGCGAACTCCCCCCCCTTGGGCAGCTGCTGGTGGACAGCCGCACCCAGCGCACGGCCCTGCTGGCCGTGGTGGGCCTGCCTCTGCTGCTGGCCATCGCGCTGGGCTTCTTCATGGTCACGGGCCAGCACGGCGTGCCCGAGCCCGAGCCCCCGCCCAGGCCCGAGCCTCCCACCGCCCGGGCCCCCGACGCCCCACCAGTCCAGGGCGAACCCTCCAGTCGAAGGCACCAGCCCACCAAGGGCGAAGGTCCAGAGCATCCACCAGCAACTGGCCAAGCCCCGCCCCCCCAGCACCCGCCTCCGAAGGACGAGGTGGTGCCCCGGGCCAAGCACGGCCCGGCGGTGGTCGGCGAGCCCGGCGGCTCCCACGCGCTCCCCCTCACCCGGGCCGAGCACCAACTGCTGCTCCACGTCGACAGCGGCGATGAGCGGCACCTCGAGCGTGCCGCAGCTTCCGCTGAGCGCCTGGTGCGAGAAGGCGAGCAGCACGACTACCCTCGCTTCATGATGGCGCTGATCCGCAGGCTCCAGGGCCACGGCACCGAGGCTCAGGCCCTGATCGACCAGACCGCAGCCCACCGCAGGCACTTCTACGCCCGCTTCTTCACCGGCGAGCTCGAGGCCGCGGTGCCATACCTGGCCGCCAACGTGCAGCTGGCCTGCCAACACTCCGCAGAAGCGCTCGGCGGGGTCTGCGAGGGAAGGCAACCGATCGCGCCCCCCGCCGACTGGGCCGCCTTCCACCAGGCCAGCTGGATCCACCACAGCCGCGACCGCCTGGCCACCTGGGGCGCCGGCACCCAGGACATGAGCCCGGCCCAGCTATTCGAGGCGCTGGAGATCCGTGCTGGGATGGATGTCGTGGACCTGGGCGCGGGCGACGGCTGGTTCGCGGTGCCGCTGGCGCAGCACGTGGGTGATGGGACCGTGTGGGCGGCGGAGATCGACGACGGGCTGGTGGAGTACCTGGGCTTCGCAGCGGAACACCATGGGCTAGCGAACCTGAACGCCCATCGTTCCCAGGGCGGTGACCTCGGGCTCGAGGCCGGATCGGCGGATGCCGTCTGGGCCTGTGACGTGCTCAGGTTGGTGTACGCGGACGGCGACCCGAGAGGCCTCCTCGCCAGCGTGAGTACTGTCCTGCGCGACGGCGGACGACTGGTGGTCATCGACGACGCCAGCACACCCCGCAAGCCTCAGGGGCTGAACGCGGGTGCCCTGACAGCCGACATGCTCGAGCTCGGGTTCACAGCCGTAGACAGCCCCATCACGATGGGCGCGGGCAAGCAGGTGCTGGTGTTCGACAAGGGCGGGTAGGCGTCGGGCCTGGGTCCTCGGTGGTCCTTGTCACCCCCCGCTGCTCTCGACTACTACTACTGGTGATGGTGTCCACGAGATCGGGGTAGCTCCACCACAACCATCACGCCCGCTTCTTCCCATAGGGCCGACCCGGAGACCGAAGGGCTCGTTCAACGGCGCATAGGAACAGCTACAGGGCCGCTGGAGAACCCCGCTCGCTCTCGCGGCTGTTCCTTTGCGCTATGAGTTGGGCGCATGGAGGCGAAGCTGTGTGTGTGACGCCCCACCTGCACACCCAGTCCGCCCTCCGAGCCGTCTGATCGTCAAGGCAAGTGTCGAGAGCTGCGGGTGCGCAGCAGCGGGGTTCCGATACCGCGGCTCAGGGGGTTTGGAGCGACACGAGCGGATGCCGAAGTCGCTCGACCAGGCGGAGAGCCGAAAACAGGAGGCCGGCGAGCCCCAGCAACAGCACGACGCCTCCGAAAAGCCAGTTCCCCACCAACTGCCCTCCACCAGCCAGCGCCAGAACGGGCCCGATGCCAGAGGCGAGCAGGCTCATTCCCGTGGTGAGAAGCAGACGCCACGGCGAAGCGATCCTGAAGCTCTCTCCACAGTGCTTGCAGGCGTAGTGGTGCTGCGTGCCCGCCGGCAAGATGTTGCTTCGCCGGGTTGTGACGCCGACGCAGTCCACCGCTTTGCCGCAGGTGCAGCGCCGGACCGGCTCGACCTGTGTGTATCGGATCTGTATCGGCCGCGCGTGGGCCACAACCGGTCGTGTCCTATCCACCCACGCCGGCCGGACCGCCCAATAGAGATACACGGCTGCGGCGATCGCGAGTATCGCGCCGACTCCCGCCACGCCCAGCCCGAGCCCCGGGGTCTCCAGCGCGTTGGCCAGTCCCACTATGAGCAACAGCCCCCCGACGATGAAGGCCTGCGAGCCCCACAGGCCCCCTACCAGCAGACGTTGCTTCCAGGGCTCCACCGAGAAGCTCGCGCCGCACTCCTGGCACACGAAGTCATGGCGTGGGTGCTGGCCAGCGATCACCCTCCCGAAGAACCCCGCAGGTTCCCACTCGCGCACACAGACAGCGGCGGGGCTCTGGCAACGGTGGCAAAGACGAATCTCGGTCATGGCGGGATGATACCGCTGGGATGGCCCTATGTCACACCTGGGCGAGGGCTGGGGCTCGACAGGTGCGCAGCGTCACAGCGGTTCTTGGGAGCATCGACCTGAGAAGCCGCAGTGATCGAACCATGAGAACGCATCCCACCAGGTGACCAGCTTCATGGCCTCGGCGATGGCCTGGTTGAGTGTGTCGGTAGCAGCGTGCCTTCAGGCTCTCGAGGACGCCCTTCATCTTGGCCCACGCGAGCTCGATGGGGTTGAGGCCCGGAGAGTACGGCGGGAGGAACTTCACGCTGGCCCCTGCTTCGCAGATCGCCTCGATCGCCCTCTGGTCCTTGTGCACGCCGAGCTTGTCCAGGACGACGATGTCGTCAGTCCACCAGCGCCGAATGGTCGCCTCACCGACACCGAAGCGTGTGGCGATCTCCACCTGGGTGCCTTCGCCGCGCTCGTAGGCCTCGATGGCGCGTTTTCGAAGGTCGAGTGACAACGGGATGGGCAAGCGCGCCCCATGTGTTCAATTGTGCGCTTAGCACGGCGATCTTCACAGACCAACGCTCCGGCCAGTCGCTATCACATCCCGCGACCACCCCAGAGAGCACTCTTCGGCGTCGCGCAAGGGTCTTCACAGTGGCCGCATCTCGCGCCAGTTCATCACGAGCGGAGGCTGGGCCGATGACCAAGGGCCCTTGCTTCCATTAGTATTCTCCCATCCAAGGTCTTGACATCTCACACCTCTCTGGCTCTTTCCTCTCCATCGTATCCTCCAACCCCCTCCCCTTCCCGGAGCCACGTTGGCCGCCGCTGTCCTCATCACCCTCGCATTCTTCATGGCCGGTGGCGCCTTCCTGGTGTTGGCGCTCCGCCTGCTGTTCCCCTACCACCGCCGCGCAGCGCTGGTCCTCTACGCTGCCAGCTGGATTCCCTTCGTCGCGGGCGTGTGGCAGCACCAACAAGCCGCCATGGCCCAGCAACTGGTGGAAGACGCCCTCGGCGGACGCATCCTGCTGGTGGTGTTGGCCCTGACCCTGCTGGGCCTGTGGTACCTGCAGCGGGTGCTCTTCCCCCTGCGCCACTCGCCCCTGGCCCGGCTCGACGACGACGAACTCGACGAGCAGCTGCGCCAGGACGAGGCACTGCTCGCCTACATGGCCGAGACCCAACAGCGCACCCTCCAGCGCCTGCTGGACACCAGGCTGCTCCCGGGGCGCGGCCTGCCTCTGTCCCGGGACGACGAGGAGCTTCTTCGCGAGAGCTGGCAGCGCTTCGCCGAGCTCAGCTACGAGCTGAACACCTTCACCCAGCGCTACCGGCAGTTCTTCCGCATCCACCCCATGAAGCGGCGCCCCTTGCACCTGCGGGCGTTCGTGGTGGCCTACGGCGCCTTCGTCGAGCGCTACCAGGCCGCGGTCACTCTGGCGAGAGAGGCCGCCCAGAACTCGGTGGTCCAGGCCATCTTCAACGAGGAGAGCGCCCTGATGAGCGCCGGCGGCTTCGCCAGCCTCAGCAAGCACCTGGTCCACCCCGACACGGTGGTACGCCTCAACGCCGGCCGCGCGTACCTCGCCCTGCTCGGCGATGAGCTGTCGGGCTCCCTCTCCGAGCGCATCCACGAACGCCTGGAGGCCATCGATCGGACCGCTGACGAGCGGGTGGACGTCTTCTTCCGCAGCCCGCTGAACTACCTGGAGCGCAAGGCCCTCGGCTTCTGGCTGCCGGTGCAGCAAGAGGTCGCGACCCTGGCCAGCCACCTGCGAGCCACCGACCGCCCCTTCTTCCTGCGTCCCGAGCACCTGCAACCCATCGCGGGGCGCATGCAGCCGGGCGACATCATGCTGCAGCGCCGGGAGTGGTGCCTCACCAACCTGGGCATCCCCGGCTACTGGACCCACGCGGCGCTCTACCTCGGCACCCCCGAAGCCCTCGACGCCCACTTCACCGGCCTCCCCGAGCTGGAGGGCTCCACCGCCTCCGACTACCTGCGAGCCCGCCACCCCAGCGCCTGGGCCACGTTCGTCACCCCCGACGAAGACGGCCACCCCCGCGCCGTGATCGAGGCCCTGCGCCCCGGCGTGGTGCTCAACTCCTTCGAGCACAGCAACCACGCCGACGCCATGTGTGCCCTGCGAGTCCAACGCGCGAACCGCGCCCGCCAGCTCGCGGCGGTGGACGAAGCGCTGCGCCACTTCGGCAAGCCCTACGACTACAACTTCGACTTCGCCACCGAAGGCGCCGTGGTCTGCTCGGAGCTGGTCTACCAGGCCTGGCGTGCCGGCCGCGAGGTCGAGCTGGAGCCCAAGCAGGCCAACGGCCGCCTGCTGCTGTCCCCCAACGAGATCGCCATCAAGTTCGATCGCGAGTGCGACGCCCCCGAGCCCGAGCTCACCCTCGTGGCTTTCCTGGACGGCCTGCCCGACGGCACGATCGTCGAGCGAGACGTCGAGGACTTCCGCAAGAGCTGGGAGCGCCCCAAGTGGCACATCCTGGTTGTCGATCCCGGCGAGTAGAGCACCATGCAGCCCCGAGTCACCATTCACTCCCCAGCCAGCTCCCCAGACCGCACCAGGTACCCGACCCCCGCATAGGAGTCCTCTCCAGTCTGGGAGGGCGCGCCCACCAGCAGCTCCGGCCAGCTGTCACCGTCGTCGTCGGGCCCCAGAGCGATGGCGTAGCCCGCCTGGGAATAGCTCTCGTCTCCGATGAGCGCCCAGGTCGCCGAGTCCGTGCCCCAGTGGCCGGCCTCGAGCTGGGTGAACACGTAGGCCCCGCCCTCCTCCTGGGCGCCCGTCCAGAGGGCTCCCGCGGCCAGGAACGGCATGCCGCCGTGGTCCTCCGGATCCGCCAGGTCTACAGCGGTTCCCAGGCCGTGAGCCTCTTCTGCCGACTCGAAGATCACGTCGGCGTCCTCGAGGTCCGTCGAGCCGTTGGCCGGTCCGAACAGGAGGTACACCTTGCCCCGGCGTTCGTCGTCCACCGGGGTGCCGAAGGCGCCCACCGCGATGTCGTCCAGCCCGTCCTGGTCCAGGTCCGCGCCCCCGGCGATGGCCCAGCCCGCGTTGCCGGTGTCGCCGTGCCCCGGAGGGCCATGCCCGAAGAGCCCTTCGTCGCTCCCCAGGGCGATGGTGCCGACCAGTGGACCAGGCACGAGAAACGCCGCGCCCCCGTCGGTCCCGGGGGCCCCGATGAGCAGATCGGTCAGGCCGTCACCGTCGGTGTCTCCCGCAGACTCGACCGCCCACCCGAACCAGACGACCGAAGCCGAGGTGGTGATCACGGCGAGGGCATCGTCCGAGGCATCGATGGAGCCACGCGCACTGCCTGCGTAGACGTAGGCCGCGCCCGACTCACCCTCCCACATGTCCAGGTAGGCGCTCACGGCCATGTCGGTCCCGCCGTCACCGTCCACATCCTCGACGAACGCCACCGCCGAGCCCAGGCCCGAGTAGGGGTTGCCAGGGATCTGCAGCTCAGCCGCGGCCAGGCTCATCGTCCCGCTCACCGGACCGAGCACCAGGTAGGCCTTGCCATCCCAGGGATGGCCGTAGCCCTTGGCACCCACCAGAAGATCACCGACGCCATCTCCGTCCACGTCCCCGCTCATGTCGAGCGCCAGACCCGCCATGTGGGTCGCGTCCTCGCCGTGGATGATGGCCTCGGCGCTCGACAGAGCGCGCACGCCGCTGACCGGCCCCGAGCAGAGATACACGCCACCGGCGTTGCCCCCGTAGCCCTCGGCGTTCATCGCGATGTCAGCCACGCCGTCGCCGTCGAGGTCCCCCCCCATGTCCACCGCCCGGCCCGCGTAGTCGTACTGATCCGTGCCCAGCAACCGGGTCCCCGCCTCCGTCAGCTCGAACAGCCCCTCCACCGTGTCCGACGAATCGGGGGGGGCCGTGTCCTCCGGAGGCGCGGTGTCATCGGGCACCCAGGAGGGGCCGGTGTCCTCCTTCTCGCCGCAGCCCACCACCCCCACCAGCACGAGCAACCCCACAGCCCAAGGCGCCATTCGTCCAGACATCCCGTCCTCCCGATGTTGCTCGACCCGCCCATTGTACACGCCCAGAGACCACAACAGCAGACCATTCGTCGCTGTGATACCCCGAGGACAGCCCGACCTCGACGGGGTGATCTCCGGCTTGCAGGCCGATGGGATGAGCCCCCCCAACGCCGAAGGCAACGCGAGGACCACCATGAAGGCCGATCGAGCCAGCCACACCGCCGAAGGCGCCGCTGCCTTGCGCGCCGCGGGGCGGTTCGAGCGCAGCCCCGCCCTGCGCAACCCCGACCACCTGGCGCTGAGCCTGATCCGCCCTAGCTTTCGCTGGCGCGTATCCACCCGCCCTGTGCGTTTTCTGTCGTTGGCCTTCTACGAGCGCCTGTTGCCGGGGATGTACGACTCCCACCTGGCGCGCACCCACCACTACGACCGCCTGGTGATCGAAGGCCTGGAACGCGGAGCACGGCAATACGTGATCCTTGGCGCCGGGCTCGACAGCCGCCCCTACCGGCTGGGCTCCGCACTCGAGGGCGTGACGATCTTCGAGATCGACCACCCGGCATCCAGCGCGTTCAAGCGCGAGCGGCTCGCCGCCGCCGGGCTGGCCAATCCCGCCGTTCGTTACGTCGAGGTGGACTTTCTGAGCCAAGACACCCGGACCCGCCTGCTCGAGTCGGGACTCGACCCTGCCCTGCCCACCCTCTTCACATGGGAGGGGGTGACCATGTACCTCAACGCCGAGACCGTCCAGGACATGTTCCGCTTCGTGGCCTCGCTCGCCGCCGGCTCGTCCATCGCTTTCGACTACGTCTACCCCGGCTTCTACGAGACCCCCGAACGCTGGCCCACGGCCCGGAAGCACCTGGACTACGTCGCCAAAGCCGGCGAGCCCTACACCTTCGGCCTGGAGTACGACCAGGTGACCGCCCTCGTGGAAGCCTGCGGGCTGCAGCTGCGGTCCAACCTCGACGCCGCCACCCTGGGCGCTACCTACCTCCAAGGCCGCGACAGCATCACGCCCTGGTACGCCATGGCTCTCGCCGGCACCCCCACAACCTGAGGCCCCCCAATGCTGTTCGAGGCCGTCTCCCTCTTCGAGCCCGTCCGGATCGCCACTACCCCGGAAGAGAAGCAGGCCTGCGCCCGCTTCGGCTACGAGATCTACGTCCAGGAACTGGGCTACACGCCCCCGGGCACCGATCACCAGGCCCGCGTGGTCTGGGACCGCCACGACGAGCGACCCAGCACGGTGCACCTGTACGCCGGCAAGCCCCACGCCATCAAGGGCACGCTCCGTGGCCTGGTCTGGGGACCGGGCCAGGTGGATCCAGGCTTCCACGCCACCTACAGCATGCACAGCTTCCCCGGCATCGATGAGATGAAGACCGCCGAGGTGGGCAGGCTGATGATCCGCCCGGGCAAGCGGGGCCGCCTGCTGGCCGCGTCCCTGTCGTCCAAGCTCTACCAGGTGCTGGTCCGGGACCACCAGGTGGACCTGGCATTCGCCGAGTGCCGCCCCGGCCTGGTCCCCGCCTACCGCAAGCTGGGTATGCGCCGCTACACCGCCCCCCTCACACAGACCGCCGAAGGCTTCATGGTGCCCCTGGTCTGCGTGATGTGCGATCTGGACTACCTCAGCTCGGTAGGAGCGCTTCAGACCTCCCTCTGCCGCCGCTGGTACCGCAGCGGTGAGCGACGCAGCATCGACCTGGCGCGCCTGCAGCCCCTGTTCGCCGAGGAAGGCCAGCGGCTGCACCACGACCGCGCCCTGGTGCAGGCCGAGGTGGATCGTTCCCTGGCCGCCGAGCCAAGCACACCTCCGCTATTCGAGGGCCTGAGCCCCAAGGCCCGCGCCAGGGTACTGGATGGCGGCCTGGTCATGACCCTCGACACGGGCACAGAGGTCGCCACCCTGGGCCGCAGGGAGCGTGAGCTGTACCTGGTGCTCGACGGCCGCTTCGAGGTGCTGTGCGAGGGTGAGCGGATCTCGAGCCTGGGCCCAGGCGAGATCATCGGGGAGGTGGCCTTCCTCCGCCGCGAAGGCTGCCGTACGGCCACCGTCCGTGCCGAGACCCCCGGCCGCCTGCTGACCCTGCGCCGCAGCTTCCTCGACCGCCTGCGCAAGAGCGACCCCGAGTCGGCCTGCACCCTGGCCCTCAACCTGGGCCGCATCCTGTCCGACCGCCTGAACACCGCTACCGAGGAGCTGAGCAGAGCACGCAGCGAGCAAAGCTAGCGCCCAGAGCCCCGAGAACGCCACCGATCCGCTACCATGCCCCCCGAAACTTGCCAAAACAGCGACTATGCCCCCGCTAAGTTGCCACTTCGCTCGACCACAAGAAGCAGCGAAGCCTGCGGCAACCATAGAACGCCGGTTCTCATGCAGCACCCACTCGACAACAGAGCCGGACAATCCCAAAGTGTCCACATCCAAGGCACTTGGTCGCAGAAGTGGCAACTTCTGGCAGGCATAGTGCGCTAGCCGCCAGCTCGACCAGCCCAAGACTCCCGCCGACGCCCCAGCACGCCCCCCAGCGCGATCAACACCAGCGTAGTGCCGCCACCGGCCCCGCCGCTGGCACACCCCGCGCACCCCTCCGAGCCCGCATCGTCCCCGGTATCTTCCGGCTCCGGCGGCGGTGTGGTATCGAACTGGAACTCGAAGCCCTCGAACTCCAGCGCGTCCCAGCTGCGCAGGCCGGGCCACACCGTCACCGTATGCACGCTGTCCGCGCTCCACCCCTCGACGGGCTTCAGCCCCAGCACGTGCGACCCGTAGCAGGTGTGCAGCTCCACGGGCACCGACCGACCGCCCGCATCCGTCACGGTCACGCCGTCGGCCCCCAGGGTGCCGGTATCCACCCCCCGGGCCAGCACGAAGGTGACCATGGCGTCGATGCTGGTGTCCTCCGCAGGCCAGCCCTGCTCTCCCGCGAACGGGTACTGCCCGATCAGCGACTCGGCCATGCCGTCCCCGCCGTGCAGGCGGTCCCAGAGCACCTCCCAGTACGCGGCCACCACCGGCGCGGTGTTGGGCGGGTTGCCCGGCTGCAATGGGTCCAGTTGGTGCTCGCCCGCCCAGGGATACGCGGCGATGTACTCGGCCAGCAAGCCCTCATCCTCGGCCGCGCTGCAGATGATGCGCATGGAGAACAGCACCAACGTGTTGCCGTCGCCGATGGTGTCCGGCGACACCTCGTGGCCCGCCTGGCTCGACATCAGCTCCGCCATCAGCTCCTCGGGCACCCAGGAGCTGGGCGGCTCCGCGCAGCCTGCGCCCCCTACGAGGGCCACGTCGGTGGCGCCATCGCGGCCGATGCTGGTGCCCGGTGAGCCATCGTCGTACACGTCGCTGCGGGCCAGGTAGGCGCAGTCGTAGGTCTGGTCGGACATGCCGTGGGACGCCATGCCCATCAGAAACGCGATGTGCTCCCCCGCTTCGTCGGACCAGGGGGGCTGGTGGTTCTCCACGATCCAGTCCAGGTAGGCGGACTGAAAGGGCTCCCAGTGGGCGATCTCGCCGTAGCCGTCGTCGATAGCGTAGCCGCCGTCGGGGAAATTGGCCCCGTTCTCCAGAGGCTGACTGTGCTGCTCGAGCAGGCTCCTCAGCTCCCCCTCGGGCAGCGCGTCCCGGGCCCACAGGGTGACCCAGAGGTGGGACTCGTTGCCGTTGGCCGCAGCCGTGGAGGGAACCAACAGGGCCAGGGCGAGGGCACAGCGGAGCGAGGGTGCGCGCATGGTCGCAGGGTAGCCCGGAACCGGTTGTGCGTCCCCCGAAGCTCAGTCCAGCTCACGCCCGCGCTTCAATCCCGTGAGGAAACACAGCAACATGCCGTCGCTGCAGGCCTGGAAGTGCTTGTTGCCCGGCGCGCGGAACAGGGCCCCCAGCTGGTTGCGGCCGACATGGGTGCCAGCCCGCTCGAGGGTCGCCAGCATGTCGGCGTCCTTCATGTTCAGGGCGATGCGCAGCTTCTTGAGCACCAGGTTGTTGCTCAGACTCGCGGGGGCCGGGGGCCCTGTTCCGCGCGCCGGGCAACAAGCACTTCCAGGCC
>CAZHIK010000196.1:0-11601 GCA_964532635.1 uncultured Enterobacterales bacterium | reverse complement strand
GCTGGGCCCAGCGCTGCCGGGCCGCGTCGGCCCGCGGTCCGGCCAGCTCGTCCAGCAGCTCCTCGGCGCCGGTCGAGGCCAGCCCGGCCAGGTGGAGGTCGCCCGACTCGTCTTCGAGCCCGAGCGCGGCGGCCTTGCCGCGGGCCAGCTGCCACAGGGGCCTCCACAGGCGGTAGCGGCCGTCCTCCATGGGCCGCACCAGGGCCCGGTCCACCAGGCCGCGCAGGATCTCGGCCGCGTCGGCCCCCAGGATGGCCCGGATGGCGGTGTAGTCCACCGGCCCCTCGAAGCGAGCCATCAGCGCCAACGCGCGCTGCGCGGCGGGATCCAGCTGCGTCCACGAGGTCTCGAGCACTGCGCCCAGGCTGCGGTGGCGGGGCGGGCGATCCACACCGTGGCCCGCCGGCAGCTCGCCCCGCTCCCGCAGCATCCGTGCCAGCTCGGCCGCGGGCAGGCTGCGCAGCCAGGGGGCCGCCAGCTCGATGGCCAGGGGCATCCCGTCCAGCAGGTGGAGCAGGGGAGCCAGCTCTTTGGCGGTGGACTGGAACCCGGACCAGGCCGCGCGAGCCCGATCCCGGAGCAGCTGCTCGGACTCGGGGGGGGCCAGGGGGGCCAGGGCCAGCAGCTGCTCCCCCAGCAGCCCCAGGGGCATGCGGCTGGTGCACAGGAAGCGCGCATCGGGAGCGGAGCGCATCCAGGCGGCCACACAAGCCGCCGCGGTCTCGTGGACATCCTCGAGGTTGTCCAGCACCACCAGGGCCTCCGATCCCACGATGCGCAGGGCGATGGCGTCCGGGCTGTCCAGCCCTTCGCTGCCCAGGGCTCGTCCCACGGTGGCGCAGAGCTGCCGGGTGTCCCGTGCACCGGCGGCCTCCACCCAGATCACCGGGCTCGGGCTCCAGTCCTTGGCCAGCTCCAGGGCCAGGCGGGTCTTGCCGATGCCGCCGGGGCCGTGGAGCGTCAACAGCCGGCCCCCGGCCTGCAGTTGCTCTCGTGCCAGGTTCCACTCGCGCCGGCGCCCCACGAAGGGGGTGGCGGCCGAGGGCACGCCCTGTGGGGCGGGCTCCCAGCCGGCCATGAAGCGATAGCCCTCACCGTGGACCGTGAGCAGGTGGTCCGGCGCTCGGGGCTCGTGCTCGATCTTGGCGCGCAGGCGGTGGATGGTGGACTCCACGGTGCGGGAGCGGGTGGTCTTGTAGCCCCAGACCTCGCGCAGCAGGTCGTCCTGGGAGAGCGCCTCGGGGCTGACTCGGACCAGGGCGGCCAGCAGGGCCAGCTCCTTGGCCGACAGGCGGCCGATCCGATCGGGGCCCAGGTCGAAGCGACCCGTGCTCAGGTTCACGTTGCCGGCTCTCAGCTTCAGCGTTGGGGCGGCGACCACCATGGGATCGGCCTAACCAGCCGGCCCGCGGGGTCTATGGAATCAGTCCAGATCGTCGGCATCCCGCGGGCTCAGGCGCCAACTCGACCAGGCGGTGTGCACGATGCCGGCGACGTCCAGGACATCCCCGGGCTCGAGCTGCACGGTGGTGAAGGTCTCGTCGATGAGCAGGCCGATGTCGGTCTCCCAGCCGTCCTCGGTGGTGGCGGTGACGGTGAGGTCGTAGGCCTTGACCAGCACGCCGTCCCAGGGCTCCCAGTCGGCCTGCTCGCCGTCCAGCCAGCTGCGCTCCACCCAGTCGTCGTCGGTGCGCTCCCAGCTCGAGGCCACCAGCTGGGTGGCACCGTAGTATTCCTGGATCTCACCGCTGACGGTGAGCTGATCGCCCACCTCCACGTCGGCCACCGTCTCGCCGGTGTAGACGAACAGCCCGCTCCACGGGCCGCCGCTGGGGTCCTGGACGTAGAAGCCGTAGCCGTCGGCCACCGGGGGGCTGGTGACGGTGAGCTTGGGCACGGTCACCTCGCCGTCGAAGTGACCCAGCTGAACCCCCGCAGTGGTGGGACAGGCACCCCACATGCCGACCCCTGCCTCCTGTGCCTCGACCAGCAGCTGGGAGAAGTGGTCCTCGAGGCTGTCGTTGGGGGAGATGGACAGGGTGCGGGCGTAGCCCAGCTCGAGCAGGGTGTCCTCGTAGCGCTCGACGCTGCCGTCGTCGTGGACGATGTAGACGTAGGCCAGGGTGCGGTCGTAGCCGTCGTCGCAGTCTCCGTCGAAGGACAACCAGACCTTCCGGCCGTACAGCCGCTCGATGCTGTAGTCCTTGACCTCGGGTCCGTAGCAGTCCTCGGTCCAGCTGGTCTCGGGGGTGTCCACGCCGATGATGCGCACCGTCTCCTCGCCATCGGGCCCCCGAGCCTCGAAGGTGTCGCCGTCTGTGACCCAGGTGACCTCGACCTCGACGGGCTCGCGACAGGCGTTGTCCACGGTGGGGAGGTCGGGGGCGGGCGTGTCCTCGGGGCCGGTGTCATCCACGGGCGGGCTGCCGGTGTCGACCGCCTCGGCGTCCTCTTCGAGGGGTGGGTGGCAGCCGAGGGCGAGGACGATCAGGGCGATGAGCGGACGGTGCATATGACCTCCAGGGGGGAGCCCAGCGTGGCCCGCGCGCGGGATTCCGGCTCGGATCTGTGAGGTCTTGTGAGCGTCTGGGATAGGCGGATCGGGGAGGTTCCATGTCCCTGTTCCTGCTCGCGCTGCTCGCCTGTTCCCCCGATCCCGCGGTGTTCACCGGATCGGCCGAGCCACGGCAGCCCCAGCTCCCACATCCTGCTCCCGAGCAGCCCGTGGTGCCGCTGCGCCCGCTGGTCCAGGTGCCCAGTGAGCCGGCCCTGAAGAGCTTCACCGGCCAGGCCACCCACCTGGGGGCCGGCCTGTGGTGTGCCTTCTACCCCCTGGGGTGGTCCGACGACGGCCGCTTCGCCTGGGCCGTGGAGCGGCGCGCCAACGACATGGCCCTCGAGTACGGCGCGTCGTGGCGGGTGATGGCGGTGGGCGCCACGGTCGCCGAGGAGCACGTGGGCTGGAGCGCCGAGGACTTTCCCGAGGACGCCCAGCTGGCCTGGGCGTGGTCGAACCAGACGGAGCGGGTGGAGCGCTTGTTGACCGAGCACAAGATCATGGCGGGGGGCACCGAGCTGCTGCCCCTGCCGGTAGACACACCTGCCGGGCGCCTCGAGGCCCGCTGGGAGCTGGGCGAGATCGAGGACACCCTGCGCCCCGCCCGACTGCTCATCCGCTGGGATGTCGGCCCGGAGCAGGCCATCGTGGAGACCCTGCGCTCGGACATCGCTCCAGAGCCCCAACCGCCCGCGCTCATGGTCTCACCCACCGGCCACCACGCCGCGCTGGTGGTCCCGGTGGTGCGCGGCGAGCCTGTGGAGGCGCTGGTGGATGTCGAGTACCGGGTGCACGGGCTCGAGCTGGGCACCAGCCCTTGACACCTTGCCGGGCGGAGGGCAGACAGCTCAGCAGGAGCAGCTCATGTCCAGCACCGACGACACCTTGCGCGACCTGACCACCCGCCTCGAGGATCTCGAGGTTCGCTACGCCTACCTCGAGCGCCTGATGTCGGACCTGGACGGCATCGTCCGCGAGACCGCCGACGAGCTGACCTCGGTCCGCAAGGTGGTGGTCGATCTCCATCGGCGGGCCGAGGCCGAGAAGGAACAGCTAAAGTTCGGCAGCCCCGAAGACGAGAAGCCGCCGCACTATTGAGGGGGTGGGTCGCCGAGCCGGCTCGGGCAACCAGGGTCCCGGCGAACTTCCCACTTCGGCGACAGGGTCCGGGTGAGGTTCCCACCGGGGCCCGTTCGCGGTCTGTTCGGCGACGAGTGGCGTGGACGAACGCCGGTTTTCGGCGTCGTCTCCTCGCTGGCAGGCCGGAGTGGGAACTTCAGGCCAACCCTGTCGCGACTTCGGGAAGTTGGGGGAGACCCTGTGTGCATTCGCGCCTGGTGCGAGGAGGCGCCGAATCCCAAGGTGGTCGACTTCGCGTGCGCGCCCTAACGATCGTCCGACGTTTCCTCGGCGCTCTCCGCGTACATGGTCTTCAGCGTCATGATCGCTGCGAGCACGAGGGTGAGGGTGAGGAACATGGTGCCTCCTGAGCTTCGTGGGGTCCTACGAACCGAGCCCAGGAGTTGTTGCAGGGGGACGCAGTTCGTGCGTGGCTTGCCCACGGCGCGCCCGTCAGCCCTCCCCACAGGTCCAGGGAACGGCGGAGCCGTAGTCGTGCAGCTCCACGCAGTCGATGGCGAGGCCGGGCTGGCCGTAGGGTGGAGTGGTGTCCTCGTAGAAGTTCACCGCACCCAGGGTGAAGCCGATGCCCCCGGTCAGGGGGCGAACGGCGTCGGTGTCCAGGTAGGAGCCTTCGTCCTGCTGCCAGCAGGGCTTGGGGCCTGTGCCGTCCTCGAGGTCGTAGGAGCAAGACAGCCGGGTTCCACCGTCCTCGACCACGGAGATCTCGAGGAGGTACACATCGCCGACCTCGAGTTTCTCCGAGGTGCTGGTCTCGAGCAGCTCCACCTTCCCCGTCTCGGAGTTGGTGGTGCGTTCGAGGTATGGCCCGTAGTAGCCGTTGCTGTTCGCCAGGTTCAGCTCGTAGCCAAGGACGATGTAGTCATCGTCCGAGTAGTGCACAGTCGCCCTTGTGAAGACATGAATGTCGAAGGTGTCGGTCCAGCCAGTGAGGAAGCGCGCCCGGAGGGCCACATCGGTCCAGCACTCCGCGCCGTTGCCGCGCAGGATCAGCGACGTCTCGTCCATGGCCTGCAGCAGGTAGCCGTCCTCGACCTGGTTGAGGATCACGCCCTGGGGTTGCAGCCAGCCTGGGTCGAGGGCGTCGCCGTCGAAGGGCTCGAACCAGGGGAGTGAGCCACCATCCTGCAGCCCATCGCAGTCATCGTCGCGGGACTGTTCTTCCACCCGCTTGCACTCGTCCACGTCAGGGTGTGCGCCGGTGTCGGCGTCGTCGCAGTCGTCGCCACCATACTCCGCGTCCACAAAGCCGTCGCCGTCGTAGTCGGGAGGGGGCATCTCCGGAAACGGGCGGATGCAGCCCGAGACGAACAGCGACACGAGCAGGGCTGGGCCGCGCTTCATGATTCGGGTCCTTCGACGAGGATCTCGTGGAACAGGAGGGTGCCGCCGGCGGTCGCTGCCTCGATCTGGACTGTGCGGATGGGGAGGGGATCCCCCGCCTCGCCCCAGGGCAGGGTGGTCTCCAGGCGTTCCTCTCCGTTGGTCTCGATCATCACCTCGCCGTTGTCGTACTGGAGGACCAGGGTCTGTGTTTGGTGCTGTCCTTGGTCACAGTCGCCCTCGAGCCGGGTCTGGTTCCCATTCGCGGTGAAGCTCATGGAGTCCCGCTCGTACTCGTAGGCCGTGTGCACCTGGTGCAAGCAGTCCACCGCCAGGAGGGTGTCGCCACGGGCATCGAGTAGCCGCAGGTTGCGGTTCCCGTCCCCACTGGAGTCCGTGGCCCCGACCATGGTCAGCCTGATGGCGGTGGTGTCCTCGCAGAGATCGCGGTGGAGCTTGCTCTGGGTCCAGCCCCAACCCTCGAGCACCAGCGTGCCCGCGTCCTGCTCCCAGACCTCGTCCCAGCCCTCCGGCACATACCACTGCCCGACCTCGTCCCCGATCACTGGGTCATCGAAGCTCTCGATGATCGGCAGCTCGCTGGGGCTCGTGCAGGGCTCGATCGACTCGGCCTGGCCGGAGTCCGACGCACTGTCCGGATCGTCGGGGTGGCAGCCGATCGCGAGCAGGGTAGCGATTCCGATGAGGAGATTGGGGTCAGAGGGCTTCGAGGTACACCCCCCGCAGCTCGACGGAGCCCTCGAAGTCCACCAGGGACAGACCGACCCCGCCGGTGGTGGGGCGATCATCTGCGCGATCCTTCACGAGCAGGATGTCGTTGAAGCCGCGGCCGGGGCTCGAGAACTGCACACTCGTGGTCTGCTCGTCGTCGTCGCTCATGGCCTCGATGAGGACGTAGGGGGAGTCCTCGTAGTAGCCGTAGCCCGGCTCCAGATCCGAGTGGTTGAGCAGCTCCTGCTCGCCCTCGGTGAGTCGATACAGGTGGTATGTGGTGGAGGTCGTTCCCTGCCGCACCCACTCCAGCATGTAGCCCCGATCGGGCAGGTCCGTCTCCGAGTCCCAGGTTCCGCCGGTCATGGTAAGCAGCCGCAGGGTGAAGCTGGCACTCTCTGCGAACCACCACTCCACGCTCATCCGTTGGCGGGACCAGCACTCCGCTCCCAGCTCACGTTGGATCGTGAAGGGCGCCAGCACGGTCGCGCCGTGTTCTGTGGGCTCCAGGACGTTGCTGTCGTCATCGTCTCCGTTCCAGCCTTCGGCCATCCCATCGTCCAGCCTGTCGGTCCAAGGCAGCGCGTGCCCATCCCCGACGCCATCGCAGTCGTTGTCGATCCACTCCCCATCACAGGACTCGGGGTGGGTGGGGTGGACGCTGGGGCTCAGGTCGTCGCAGTCACCCCCCTCGGGGCCGGCGAACCATCCGTCCCCGTCGTTGTCCACCCTGGAAGGGTAGCTGCCCACACAGCCCACACAGCCCACGCAGAGCTGGAGCAAGGCGCTTGCGGCCCGGATCCGGCGCGCGAGGGTCGTGCTCACCTCCTGGGCAGAGGGTAGCACAATGAGTGCTGGGCGCCTCTCCGGGGCTCCTTTCGTCGGCCCGATGCGCTGTGGTAGCCTCGTTGGAAGAAAGAGAGGTCTGGATGTCTGGAATCCTGCGGCGCCTGGTCGGTGCGATCGGGGTGGGGATGGCTCTGGCGGCGACGGCTCATGCCGAAGATCCGGCTCCAATGCTCCTGTATGGTCCCCCGGGCCCCGACCCGGCCAGCGAGGCTCTGGCCCTCGAGGTCTTCGCGCAGCAGAGCCTGGACGCCAAGGTGGTGCCAACCCCGCGGCATGTTGAGACCTTGCTGGGCGAGGTGCCCCAGGTGGAGATCGTGGGTGGCACCGTGGTGGGCTGTCCAGGCTCGCCGCTGGCGGTCGAGACCTTCACCAGCGGCCTCGAGGAGGCCCTCGAGCATCTGCACTACGTGCGTGTAGAGGAGGCCAACGCCCAGCTGCAGCGGCTGGACGCGCTCCTGCCCTGCCTGGGCGGTGTGTTGCCTCGCGTCGAGCTGGCGCGGATCTTCTTCTTGCAGGGAGTGGGCCTGGCCTACCTGGGCGACGACAGCGGGGCGCGGGAGCGCTTCCGGCGGGCCCTGGTCGTCTCCCCGGCCCTCGAGTGGGACGAGAGCTTTCCGCCGTCCCCCAGGGTGCTGTTCGAGGAGGCCTTCCAGGAGGCCTTGCGCACACCTGCGGCCACGCTGGTCATCGAGCCGCAGCTGGGCGCTGCGGTGGACCTGTGGATCGATGGTGCGGCCATGCCCGAGGCGGGGGGCACCATGACCCTGGGTCAGGGTCGGCACCTGGTGCAGTGGAGAGAGTCCGCGGACGCATACGGTGCCCGTATGCTCGAGCTGGAGGCCGAGGCCAGCATCACGGTGCTGGGTCGTGCGGACCTGGCGGCTGCCGTCCTGGGCGGAGCCGGCAGTGAGCTCGTCAAGGAGCGCGCGGCCGGGGCCCTGGCGCCGCTGGCCGCCGAGGCGGGCGAGCAGGTCTACCTGGCCGAGCTGGGCCCTGCACCGTTGCTGCACTCCTACAGCTTCGCGGACCAGGGCTGGAGCATCTCGGATCAGGGCACCGCAGCCAGGCTGGCCGCGAACCGGCGCAGGCTGCGCAACGGCCGCCTCGTCACCTACGGTGGCGCCGGTGTGGCGGTGCTGGGGGCTGGGCTGAGCGTCGTCGGCTACACCCAGGCCACCAGGCTGGCCAACGAGGCGAGCGACATCACCAACTCCACCCTCTACAACGAGAAGTATGGCCAGTACGTCAGCTACAAGCTGATGGCCTACATGGGCTACGGCGTCACCGGGTTGGGAGCAGCGGTCGCGGGCTCGGGCATCGTCATGCTGCGTCGTGCTTCCAGCGGAGGGCCCTCTCTGTGGGCTACGCCCATGCTCGGCTCCACGCCGGGTCTGGCAGCGGGCCTGACTGGATTCTGAGAGATCACGCCACACCGGTTCTTCGCCTGGTAGCTGCCACGGTCCCGCCTGTGGGTTCCCGGGACGAGGGCTGATATGCTGGAGCATCCCCGCAGAGGAGGGGCAGTGCCCCAGGCGTCGCCGCACCTGTCAGACGGTCGCTACCAGCTCGTGGAGGTGCTGGGCAGCGGCGGCATGGCCGTCGTCTACCGCGGCCACGACGCGCGGTTGCAGGTGGATCGCGCCATCAAGCTGCTGAACCCAGCCATGATGGCCCATCCTCGCATGCGGGAACGTTTCCTGGCCGAGGCGCGCACCATGGCCAGGCTGCACCACCCCAACCTGATGGCGGTCCACGACGTGGGCGACGAGCAGGGGCGCATCTTCATCGTGATGGATCTGGTTGAGGGTGGGACCCTGTGGGACTGGGTGGAGCAGCACGGCCCCATGCCACCGCGTATGGCCGTCGAGGTCATGATCAAGGTGCTGGATGGTATCGAGGCGGCGCACGACGAGGGCGTCATCCACCGGGACATCAAGCCCCAGAACGTGCTCGTCACTCCCCGCGGTCGTCCCATGCTGACCGACTTCGGCATCGCGCGGGTGCAGGACTCGGGCTTCCAGAGCCTGACGCGTACCGGTGCTGCCATGGGCACACTGGGCTTCATGGCCCCCGAGCAGCGCAAGCATGCCAAGGGGGTGGACGAGCGGGCCGACATCTTCGCTCTGGGAAGCACGCTGTACGCCCTTGTGACCGCGGAGCTGCCGGTGGACATCTACGCCTCCGAGGTCGAAGCGGAGATGCGGGTGCGCCTGCATCCCGAGCTGGTACCCATCGTGCGCAAGTCCACCCGCTATCTCGCGGAGGGTCGTTTCCAGGACGTATCTGCAATGCGGGATGCGTTGAAGATGGCGTTGCCAGCACTCCCCGAGGTCTCCGAAGACATCCCTGCGCTGGGGGGACGTCGGCCGCGAAGCCGTGCCCCCGAGCTGAATGTGCCGCCAGCAGAGACCAGTGATGACTCGGGGACCATGGACATCTTCGTCTCGGACAGCGACTACATGTCCCACGGCAGCCAGCCGGAGCAGAGCGCATCCGTCGCAGGTGCCTCTGGGCTGTCCCAGGCGCCGGGAGCCAGACCTCTCCCCAGCAGCACGCCCACGACCTTCGAGGGCGGTCCTGGCGGCACCATCCTGCCCACCGACACCGTGGGCGGTTCGGGTGGCCGGCCGCCAGCCGCGTCCCCGCGTCGCTGGTTGCTCCCGCTGGTCTCCGTCGGATTGGGGGTGGCTGTGGCGGGGGGCCTGCTGTGGCTGGGACGCGGGCCCGCCGAGCCGGCGCCGGTGTCATCCCCGACCGACCATCCTGTCTCCCCGCCTGCCGTGACGCCCGAGCCCGTCCAACCCGAGCCCTCCGTCGTGGAAGCCGGCCCCACGGAGCCGCCTGCAGCATCGGGCGAGCCGGTCGAGGAGTCAGCTCCCCCACCCGCGGCCCCGACCCCCAGCCGGCCTGCGCCCAGTCCCCAGCCCATCGCGGTGCCCGAGCCGGTGGTCCAAGCGGTTGAGGTGGACTTCCCCAAGGTCCAGGTGCGGATCAACGCGGTTCCCTGGGCCAGCTGGACCCTGAGCGGCGACGCCACGGATCGTGGCAACAGCACCCCCTTCATCGGTCGCCTGGATGCGCCTGGCACCTACCACTTCACGCTCGAGGCCGAAGACGGTCGGACCCACATCCAAACGGTCACCCTCGACGGCTCGCGCGAGCGCCTGTCCGAGTGCTACAGCTTCGTCAAGGACGGGTCCTGCTAGGGCAGCGGCGCCCTACTCCAGCACCTCGACCCGGGCTGCGCGGATGTAGACATCGCCACCGGAGTCCGCCAGGTAGACGACGACCTGCTCCGTCTGCAGGCGCGTGCCAGCGTCGGCCACGCGCAGGGGGGGCAGGATCGGCTCGCCGTCGAGCCAGATCTGCATCACGCCGTCTTCGTAGCGCAACAGCAGGCTGGCCTCGCCAGGGCTCTCCATGTCTACCCCCAGGCGGGTCTCGGTGTCGAAGATCCTGACCCGGGCGAAGTTCTGCTGCACCACGTAGTGGTAGTTGTCCTTGACCCAGCTGGCCTCGAGCAGGGCGATGTAGTCCTGACCGCCCCGGCCGGACGCGGTGTCCGCCTGGTGGACCAGCCCGACAGCGACGCGGCAGTCGTAGGTGCAGCTGATGTAGAAGTCGAGCTGGATCTCGAAGGTCGCTGCGTCGATGCACAGGTCACGGTACAGATCACAGCTGGCGTTGCTGGGCGGCCGCTCGAGACCTCTGCTCCCGGAGGCGCAGTAGCCGTCCAGCATCTGCCCCCAGCCCTGACTCTGGAGGCTGCTCTCGTAGGCGGTGAAGTCCTCACTCAGCAGGCTCTCGCCCTCGCAGGGGAGGGCGCTGTCCTGGGGGGCCGTCTCTTCGGGCTCGCGCTCGGGGGCGGGTGAGCAGGCCGACAGCAGCCCGCACAGCAGCAGGGACCTGCGGCTCATTCTCCCAGCTCCTGGATCTCGATGTGCTCCAGGGCGATGCCCTCGCCGCTGTCCATGTCGTAGTTCTGCCAGGCGCAGCCCAGGCCCACTCCGCCGGTGAGGGGGCGGTCCGGCTCGGGATCCAGCAGGGGCCACTCGGCGCTGCCGATGCAGGGCACGCTGGGCTCGGCTTCGTCGAGCCCGTATCGGCAGTCCAGCATCGTGCCCTCGTCGGTCTCCCAGACTTCGATGCGGATGGTGTAGCGCTCCGCGTAGGGCAGGTAGTCCTCATCGTGCTCGAAGTCCGGCCGGGAGCTGTATGGGACCTCGCCCTTTTCACCGGCGAGGACGGTCCCGGTTCCCTCGTGGAGACGTTCGAGGTTGTTGGGCTGCCAGCCGTCCCAGTCCGAGCCCGACAGCCCTGCGAAGTCGGTCGAGTGGTGGTGGAGAAAGAACTGGTAGCTCGACGGGGGCACGTCCTCCCAGTGCTCCCCGTAGCCCCGGGTCCGGACCCTGAGGTTGCAGAACAGCTCGGGTACCACCGCGGCGGGCCTCAGGGTGTACTCGACCACCAGGTCCTGCCAGCACTCGGCGCCGTCGCTGTGGTAGACCTCGAGGGCGTTGGGCTCCACCTGCTCGAGGGCGCCGCCTCGCTCCTGCAGCCCAGACATCGTCTGACGGCCGCTCACCCAGCCTTCGATCACGCCGTCCTCGAAGTCGTCCACCCAGGGGAGTATGCCCCCATCGACGAAGCCATCGCAGTCGTGGTCGGTGGGCTCTTCGAGCACCAGGCCGCACTCGTCGGCGCCCGGGTGTGTGTCGGCGTCGAAGTCGTCGCAGTCGCCTTGGGTGGTCGTGACACCGTCACCGTCGAAGTCCTGCTCGGGCATGGAGGGAAACGGATCCACGCAGGCCGCCAGCATGAGGCTCAGGCAGGGAACCAGGGGCATGGCGCTACATGGGCTCGAGGTACACCCCCGTGAGCACACCGTCGGAGTCGTCCTGGTGTACGCCGATGCCGATGCCGCCGGTGACCAGGCGCTCGTCGGAGCGGTCGATGGTGGAGAAGGTCTGCTGACTCCAGGGGTAGCGGGCCACGTTCAG